>NZ_MLQM01000130.1:0-16118 GCF_001854525.1 Mycobacterium talmoniae | reverse complement strand
CCAGCACCCGTAATGTTCATCGACGACGCCCACATCTTGCGGGCCTCATCCTCAACCGTCTGAGCGTGCACATCAAACCGGCCCGCCATCGCCCGCATCTGATGCGGATCCGTCATAAAACGCGTAGGCATAATCGCCTCCTTACCTAATAGAAGTTCATCGACTGCGAATAGTTGTTGCCGTGGCCGATGTATGACAGCAGGCTACGCCTTGAAGCAGCGTGCTGCCTGGCCGAAACACACTGTTGGCCCCCCTTCCATTACCCGGCCGCCGGTGAGTGCGGGATGACACTCGGACGGAGATCGAACCGGGGAATCGCCGGGGTCTGGCCGCTGCCGACCGCCCGGGCGGCGTTGGCCAGCATCGGCACGCCGTTCATCATGTTGCCGGCGTTGAGCCCGGCGGTCGGGGTCGCGCCCAGCCCGTTGCCCAGCGCCGAGGCGATCGAGCTGGTCGACGGGGCGACCGACGCCCAGCTCTGCGGCACCGACAGCGCGCCGAGTGAGCCGGCCTGACCGAACCCGGCGGTCACCCCGCCCAGTCCGCCCAGCCCGCTCATGCCGGCGAAGCCGCTCGATCCGCCGGTCAGCGCCGACCCCAACGCGGCGACCGGGTTGGTCAGGGCGGCGGCGGCGGCGCCCGAGGTGCCCGCCCGCATCAGCGAGTTCATCGAGTTGACCAGCGAGAACAGGTAGCTGCCGTTCTGCGCGACCATGATCGCCGGCGACGCCAGGGTTTGCGCATCCTTGAGCGCATCCAACGGCGACGTCGACGACGCGCCCGACGTGAGGGTTTGCAGCGCCTGCTGGGGCAGGTTGGACAGTTGAGACGCCTGGGACGACACGTTGGTGCCCAGCTGGGACGGCAGGTTGGCGGTGACCTGCGACACCGTGGCCTGTGCCTGGGAGGCCGCCGAGTTCGCGGTGCTGTGACCGACCGCGGCGGCCTGGGCGGCCGACCCGGCCGGGTTGGTGGTCTGCGGCGGCTGGCTGAACGGCGTCAACGTGCTCGCCGCCTGCGACGCCCCGTGATAGCCGTACATGGCGCTGGCGTCTTGGGCCCACATCTCCATGTAGTGGGCCTCGGTGGCGGCGATCGCCGGGGTGTTCTGCCCCAGGATGTTGGTGGCGACCAGGGTGGCCAGCTGGGTGCGGTTGGCCGCGATCAGCGGCGGCGGCACCGTCGCCGAGAACGCCGCCTCGTAGGCGCCGACCGCCGCCCGTGCCTGGTTCGCGGCCAGCTCGGCCTGGGTGGCGGTGGTGGTCATCCAGGTCACGTAGGGCGCGGCGGCCGCGGCCATCGAGGCCGAGGACGGACCCGTCCAGCCCGACGTGGTCAACCCCGAGATCACCGAACCATAGGAGGCCGCCGTCGAGTGCAGTTCGGCGGCCAGGGTGTCCCAGGCGGACGCCGCGGCCAGCAGCGGGCCGGCACCGGCACCCATGTACATGCGCGCAGAGTTAATCTCCGGCGGCAAGGCCCCGTAGTCCATTGTTCGTTAGCTTCCGCTCGCCTAACCGGCCGCGGCCGCGTTGGCGGCCTCGGTGGCCGCGTACGACCCCGCGCTGGTGTTCAGCGTGTTCACGAACATCTCGTGAATCGCCGCGGCCTGCGCGCTGATCTGCTGGTACAGCGTGCCGTGCGCCGCGAACTGGGCGGCGGTCAGCGCCGAAACCTCGTCGGCGGCGGCGGGAACCACACCGGTGGTGGGGGCGGCGGCCGCGGCGTTCTGCGCGCTCAGCGCCGAGCCGAGTCCGGTCAGGTTGGCAGCGGCGGCCGCCAGCGCCTCCGGCTGGGTGGTCACGAACGACATCGAGATTTCCTCCTCGTCACTCTCAGCAATCGCTCTGGGGATGACAGTAGAGGCCAACGACGTGTCGCGCCTCCCGCGACAGCCGATGTTCCCAAGTGTTCACCAGGCAGTGCCAAATGTTCACCTTGGGTAATGCGACAGTAACGAGGTTGGGCCTGCGATGGGCGATCCACGCAGGTCAAACGGGTCACCGCGGCGGCTAGGCGCCGTTACCCATTGTTGGCCGGATCGGGCCGTTACGAGCGGT
This sequence comes from Mycobacterium talmoniae, assembly GCF_001854525.1. Taxonomy (NCBI): domain Bacteria; kingdom Bacillati; phylum Actinomycetota; class Actinomycetes; order Mycobacteriales; family Mycobacteriaceae; genus Mycobacterium; species Mycobacterium talmoniae. The sequence goes on along the minus strand of NZ_MLQM01000130.1, from coordinate 14,058 downwards.
TCGGCGGCCTGTCGGCGCGGTCACGGAATAAAAATCTAGCTGCACGCAAAGCGGCCGCTCACCCGGTGACCCGCATCACAGCAACCATATTGGGTCGGGCGCGGCAGCGTTCAAGCCCACTGCAGCGGCAGCGTCTTAAGCGCGAACGTCATCGCCGGGAAGGCGATCTCCGGTGTATAGCCCGGAACCAACTCGAACTCCGGGATGCGCTGCAGCCATTCCTCGACCACCACGGTTAGTTCCAGCCGGGCCAAGTGCGATCCCAGGCAGCGGTGCGGTCCGCCGCCGAATCCCCAGTGCCGGTGTAGTTTGCCGTCCATGACCAGGTCGTCGGTGGAGGTCGGGTCGCTGCCGTCGCGGTTGACCGCGGCCATGCACAACCGCACCGGAGTACCGGCGGGCAGCGTCATGCCACCGACGCTCACGCTCTCGGTGGTCACCCTGGGCGCCACCGGCGCCGAGGGCTCCAACCGGACGATTTCTTCGATGAAGGCCCGGATCTGTTTGGGGTGGTCGCGAAGCGCGGCGCGCAGTTGTGGCCTGCGCGCCAGTTCGAACAGGCAGAACCCGATCGCCGCCGTCACCGTGTCGAGGCCCGCCAGGATCAGCAGGTGGCTCATGCCCAGCAATTCCAGGTCGCTGAAGTCCCCGTCGCCGGTCATCACCCGCGACAACATGTCGGTGCCCGGGTTCTGCCGGCGTTGGTTGATCGCGTCCGTGAGGTAGGTGAATAACTCGCGGGCCGGCGCAAGGTCGGCCTCGGTGCGGTAGGGCTTGTCGTCGACCACAGCGTCTTTCCAGGCAATTACGCGGTCACGATCCTCCAGCGGAAGACCGTAAAGATCGAGGAACACCTGAAACGGATACAGGTTCGCCAGGTCGGCCATCACCTCGCATTCGCCTTGGCGGGCGATGCCATCGATCATGTCGGCGGCGTGCCGGCGCAGCACCGGCAGGGACTTGCTCAGTGCGTGCGGGCTGAAATAGGGCGTGAGGATCTTGCGGTACCGGGTGTGTTCCGGCGGGTCGAACGCGAGCGGTACCACGGGCAGCGGGCTATCGGGGGGTTGCAGCGCCAAGCGCGAGGAAAAAACCTTGGGATTGCGCAGCGCCCCGAGCACGTCTTCACGGCGGGTCAGGTAATAGGCGCCATTCATGAACACCACCGGCCCGGCGTCCCGCAGGGTCTTCCACCCGACACCACGGTCGACGGCCATCGGCAAGTTCGCGTAGTCAAGCCGCGGCAGGTGAAATGCACCTGGCTGGTACTCGTCGAAGGTGCTCATAGGCGGCCGTCCGTTCCTGTGTTTCCCGGTCGCCTCGCCGATGGTGCGACCGTCAACATCGTAAACATCGGCCGCTGGGCAAAGCCTTGAGTCGATGGGTGCAGCGTCTCCTAAAATCGAGATACACGATGCGCCACGTCGACCCGCGCGCAACGCATTCGGTGAAGGGAACCAGCGATGAGAGTTCGTCTCGAACGATCGAAATGTGCGGGGCATGCGCAGTGCTACGCCGTCGACCCAGACCTGTTCCCGATCGACGAGTCCGGCTACTCCGTCCTCGAAGAACACGAGGTACGGCCCGAGGACACGCAGCTCACCCGCGACGGCGTGGCCGCCTGCCCGGAGATGGCGCTCGTCCTCGACGAAGAGTAGCCACCACCGCACGCCGGCCGCCACGAACTGTCAAGAGCGCCTTGCTAATCGCGGCGCCCGGTGCGCGCGCTATCCGGCGAACGGCGGGCGGGCCATCACGGTGGGGCGGAACCCGTATTTGGGACCCGACCCGGCCGCACCTGATGCTCCAGCACCCGCCAACGGCATGCCGCCCAACAGGTTTCCGGCACCCGCGCCGGCCTCCGGAGCAAGGCTGACACTGCTGACCGGCACCGGTGGGGCCGGGAACCCCGACGACGACAGCGGGGTCGAACCAAGCCAGCTGGGCGGCACCGCCAATCGACCGACCCCGTTCGCAGCGCCCAGTCCGGCCGACACCGGACCGCCACCCATAGCGCCCAGCCCGCCCAATCCGCCCGCGGCACCGGCCGCGCCCGCGGCGCCGGCCGCATCAGCCGCGCCCTTGGCGGCGGGCGGGGCCGACCCGCCGATCAATCCCAAGGTCTTGGCGATCTGAACGAAGTTGTTGCCCATACCGATACTGAAGTACGGCAAACCTTCGGTGTTGTAGAAGAAGCCGGCGAATGGGCTGTACGCGTTGAGCAGCCCTGACAGCGAGGTCGGCGGGGTGGACGACCCGGTCAACAGTTCCCAGATGCTGCCGAACGGCGACGTCGACGAGCTGGTGGTCGTTGCCGCGGGGGTTGCCAGGCTCTGCAACGCGTTGGGCGCCTGGGTAATCGCCTGCGACACATTCTGCGCGCTCGTTCCTGCCGCCGTGGACGCGGCGTGGGTGACGGCGGCGGATTGCAGGGCCTGCCCGGCGGCATTGGTGGTCTGCGCCGGCGAGGTGAACGGTGTCACCTTCGAAGCGGCCGCCGACTGCCCGGCGTAGCCGTACATGGCGGCGGCGTCTTGGGCCCACATCTGAGCGTATTGCGCCTCGAGTTGGGCGATCATCGGCGTGTTTTGACCGACGATGTTCGTCGCGGCCAGCTGCGCGACCTGCGCCCGGTTGGTCGCGACCGCCGGCGGGGGCACCGTCGCGGCGAACGCGGCCTCGTAGGCGGCCGCCGCCGCCCTGGCCTGGTTGGCGGTGTGCTCGGCCTGGGTCGCGGCGTTGCCCATCCACGCCACGTAGGGCGCGGCGGCGTTGGCCATCGACGCCGACGCCGTGCCCGACCACTCCTCGCCGGTCAGCTGCGTGATCACCTTCTCGTAGCCGACGGCGGCCGAATTCAGTTCAGCGGCGAGCGTGTTCCACGCCGACGCGGCCGCCACCATCGGAGCCGAGCCGGGGCCGGCGTACATGCGTGCGGAGTTGATCTCCGGTGGGAGTGCCCCGTAATCCACCACGGTTGCGCCCTAACCGGCCGCGGCCGCGTTGGCGGCCTCGGTGGCGGCATACGACCCGGCGCTGGTGCCCAGGGTGTTGACGAACATCTCGTGAATCGCCGCGGCTTGGGCGCTGATCTGCTGGTACAGCTGCGCGTGGGCGGCGAACTGCGCCGCCGTCAACGCCGAAACCTCATCGGCGGCGGCCGGTACCACACCGGTGGTGGGAGCCGCCGCGGCGGCGTTCTGCGCGGAAACCGTTGATCCGATGCCCTGCAGGGTGCCCGCGGCGGCCGACAGCGCTTCGGGCTGCGTGGTCACGAACGACACGTGATCTCCTCCTAATCGAGTTAAGTCTCAACGGACTTCGAGCAGTGGCTCGCCACTGAGGCTAGCGGGACCGAGCCCGGCCCCACGTCGGCCACGCCAACTGTTCATTCCCTAATCACCACTGTTCATCCGCAGGAACGAGCTGTTCACCCGCCGTTGGCTTATCGGACGGGTTCGGCGCCGGCCCGCGGACCCTCCGACAGCCAGCACCCCGCGGCGCCGTGCGCTGCCGCGGGGTGCCTGCCTGCGCTAGCCCGCCGAAGGCGGGCGCGACATCACGCTGTAGCGGAAGCCGTACCGGTATGTCGCTCCCCCACCGGCGCGTCGCCCGGCGCCGGTCAACGGTATTCCGCGCAGCAGGCCCTGCGAATCGCCGGAGGCCGCGGCGCCGACCCTGCTGAGCGCCGTTCCCGCACCCGTCGGGTTGAGCTCCGCCCCGCCGGCGGCCCAGCTCGGCGGTACCGACAGCCGGCCGATCGAGCCCGCCTTCGCGAGGCTCGCCGACACCGGGGTGCCACCTGCACCGCCGAAGCTGCCCGCCGCGGGCAGGCCGGCCCCCGGCAGCGGCGCACTACCGGCCGCGCCGGCACCGCCGGCGGTGCCCGGAACCAGCTGTTGGGCGATCGAGGCCAGGAACTGCGGAATGCCGGTAAAGAAGTAGCCCTGCAGGGTTTGTTTGAGCAGTGTCGTGTAGTTCGCGGTGGTCAGGGCCGGACCGGTACCGAACGGTGCGGGCAGGAACGACGAGAGGGAACCCGTTGACGTCGAAGTGGTGGGCGAGGCCGCCGACGACGACAGTGGTTGCAGCACTTGGGGAACCGCCGAAGTCGAGGCAAGGTGCGAACTCGTGGACGCGGCGGTCTGCGCGGAGCTGCCCGCCTGGGTGCCGGCGGCTTTGGCGACCGCGGCGCCCTGCGCGGCCAACCCCGCCTGGTTGGTGGTGTCCGCCGGCCGGGTGAACGGCGTCACCGTCGACGCGGCCGACGAGGACCCGGCGTAGCCGTACATCGCCGCCGCGTCCTGGGCCCACATTTCGGCGTAGTGGATCTCGGTGGCCGCGATCGCGGGGGTGTTCTGCCCGAAAAAGTTGGTCGCGACCAACGTCATCAACTGAAGCCGGTTGGCCGCGATCACCGGCGGGGGCACCGTCATCGCAAAGGCCGCTTCGTAGGCCGCCACCGCGGCCCTGGCCTGAGTCGCGGTCTCCTCGGCTTGCAGCGCGGTGGCGTGCATCCAGGCGACATAGGGCGCGGCAGCGGCGGTCATGGACGCCGCCGCCGGCCCCGACCAGGGCCCACTGGTCAGCTCCGCGATCACCGAACCGTAGCCGGCCGCCGCCGCGTGCAATTCGGCCGCCAACCCATCCCAGGCCGCCGCGGCGGCCAGCATGGGACCAGGACCCGGCCCGGTATACATGCGACCCGAGTTGATCTCCGGCGGTAACGCCCCGAAATCCAACTCCACCCCTCCTCAGCCGGCCGCGGACGCCCGGGCGGCCGGCTCGGCTCCCGGACGGTCAACGCCGCCGCACATGGTCAATAGTTGTCGGTCGCCACTGCGGCTGCTGAGGGCCGGGTGGTTTCGCGACGCGCGGTGTGTGGCCACAGATCGCAACGCACCCTTCTTCTCTCGCGGACCGGCAGTGTTAAGAACGTTGAGCGTGGCTCATTCGGCTTTGAACGATTGCTCGTCTGCGAGATTAAGCGGCCGGTCCGGGACACGCCGCGCCCAACGCCGACAATTCACTAGCGGACAACTACTGTTCATCCGAAAGCGGCGACCGTTCATCCACCGTTCGGTTAAGCGCCGTGCACGCGGCGCCCAAACCACGATCCGGTCGTGGGGTGGTGATCGGCCCGCTCTTCTTGCGCGGCAACGCCTTCGCCAACCGCCGCTGCGGTGCCATGCCGGTGGCTCACGCGGTGACGGCGATATCCACCGTTCCCGGGGCTACCTCAGCTGGGGTACGGCGGGCTGAGGGGTGTTGGCAGCCGCGACGCCTCCGTGCGCGGCTCGGCTCAGGCGAGTGCCAGGTCGCACCCGCCTGAGCCCCGGTACCGGGGTGCGGGGACTACCCGCGCCCCGGCACCGGACGCAGCTCGGTGGCGGCGACCTGGACGAACACCCCGGTGTCCTCGGCCATCAGCAGGCCGCGGCCGCGGGGCAGCGGGCCGCCCTTCATCTTGCCGCGGATGAAGCCCTCGTCGGGGTCGGCGTCCATGACCAGCAGCGGCGCGTTGGCCTGGTGCAGCGCCCGCAGCAGCGGGTCGCTGCCCGCCGAGGACCACCCACCGAAGGTCCGGGTGGCGATCACGTGCAGCCCGACGTCGGCGGCCCGGGTCACCCAGGGGGCGGCCTTGTGCAGCGGGGAGTCGAACCCGGGTGGGAACTGCTGGATGTCGTCGATGATCAAGAAGATCTCCGGTCCGCTCCACCAGGAATGCGCCAGCAACTCCTCGGCGGACAGCCCCGGCGGCGGTTCGCGACGGGCCAGCGTGGCGGCCAGCTCGTCCATCATCGCCACCACGCCGTCCATGTTGTAGGCGAACTTCTCCACATAGTCCGGTCCCAGCGTGGTCAGCAGCTGGCGACGCGGATCGACCAGCCACACCTGCGCCGAGGGCCCGCCCGGCGTCGGCGCCGAGCTGGCGCCGGGCGCATACACCCGCCCGATCTCGGACATGATGGTGGCCAGCGTGGTGGTGCGCCCGCATTCGCGGCGCCCGGTGACCATCAGGTGCGCGTTCTCGGCGAAGTTGAGGTACACCGGCTGCAGATCCAATTCCGAGATCGCCCAGGCGATTCCGCCGGCGCCGACACCTTCGCGGTGATCGACCGCGGCCACCGCGCGCACCTCGTCCAACCCGAACCGGGCCGGCAGCCGCCGCACCGGGCGGGCCCGGCCCACCGCCAGCTCGCTGACCGCCGCGGCCACGCTGTCGGATTCGAACATCCGCTCGGGGGTGTCGGCCAGCGCCGGCCGCGCGATCAGGGTGTGCAGGCCGGCCTGCGGATCGCTGTCGAGCCGCACGTAGTTCACCGCGACCATGCCGCGGCCGGGTTTGACCGGAACGTCCTTGGCGAACCGGGACCGCACCAGTTTGGCGTCCTCGACCGCGGCCAGCCGCAGCTCGACCCGGGACCCGAAACCGCTGCGCACCGCGGGCCGCAGCTCCGATTCCCGGTCCGCGGTGACCACCACGTGCACGCCGAACGAGGGACCCTGGTTGATGATCTGGTTCACCTGCTCGATGAGCACCTCGTTGTCTTCGGCCAGCGCCCGGTAGTTGTCGATCACCAGGTAGACGTCGCCGAAGCCGTCGTCGGGCACCTCGCCGGGCGCGTCGCCGAACTTGCGCCGCCGGAACACCTCCATGGACGGCACGTCGTACTCCAGGAAGCTGCGCTTGCGGCCCCGGACCAGCGCCAGCAGTTCGGCCACGGTGCGGCGCACCCCGTCGGGGTCGGTGGGTCCGGCGACCGAACCCACGTGCGGCAGCCGGGCGACCGTCGCCAGCGAGGTGCCGCTGTAGGCCAGGCAGTAGAACTGCACCTGGTCGGGGCCGTGGGTCATGGCGGCCGAGCAGATCAGCGTCTGCAACGCGGTCGTCTTCCCCGAACCGCCGGCACCCAGGATCAACACGTTGGCCCCCGGGCCGGAGGTGTCCACCACCCACGGCGGCTGGTCGTGTTTGAACGGCCGGTCGATAACGCCGATCGGGAACACCAGGTTGCGCGCGGTCCCGTAGTCCTGCTGCCACGGCCGGCCCAGGAACCGGTTCACCAGGTCGTCGACCGGCACCGGCTCATCCAGCGGGGGCTGCCACAGCCGGTACGGCTCGAACTCGATGCGGCGCAGCTGATCGATGATCACCGTGCCGACCTTCGGCGTCCGGAAGCCCTCGTCTTCCTCGGCGCCCTCCTCGGCGGGCCGCTCACCGACCGCCGGCAGCGCCTCCTCGGGCGCCGCCTCGATCTCGGTGCCGCTGACCGCCACCTCCAGCGGGGTGAACGCGGTGGTAAACAGCTGCGGCCGAATGTAATCGACGGCGTGCACCAGCGGCGCCTGTTCCTCGTCGAACGACCCGGCGCGGTGGTAGTCGCGCCACAGGAACTCCGCCTGGAACCGGATGATGTCCTCGCCGCTCTTGCGGAAATACCCCAACCCGGCCTTGGCCGGCAGGTTGACCGCGTTGGGCACCCCGGCGGCCTGGGCCGCCCCGGCGGTTTGCGCCTTCAGCACCAGCCGGTAACCCATGTTCTCCATGAGCTTTTCGGCGCGGCTCTCGATGGTCTGCGACGCCATCATCAGGTGCACCCAGTAGGCGCGGCCCTGGCGGCCGATCGAGTCGAGCACCTCCACCGCGGTCGGCATGATGCGGAACCACTCGTAGAACTCGTCGATGACCACCACCAGCATCGGCAGCGGGGTCATGTCCTGGCCGTGGGCCCGCATCCTGGCCCGGATCTCGTTGTACTCCTTGGCGCCGTCCACCCCGGCGCTGTCACACAGCGTCTTGCGCCGGGCGATCTCGCCCCACATCGCTTCCAGGAAGCGCTCCATCAACGCCTGGTCGTCTTCCAAGTCGGTGATGATCCGCGACACGTGCGGCACCCCGGCGAACGGCTTGACCGCGGACCCACCCTTGAGGTCGGCCAGCACGAACTGCAGCTCGTCGGGCGGATGGCCGAGCATCAGCGATTCGATGACGGTGCGCACCAGGGTCGACTTCCCCGACCCGGTGGTCCCCGACATCACGCCGTGCGGGCCGTCGCCGCCCTCGTCGAGCGACTTCATATCCAAAAACAGCAGCTCGCCGTTGTCGGCGCGGTTGCCGAACGGCACCCGCAGCCGCGACCGGCTCAGCGCGTCGCGGCGGCCGGCCCACAGCGCGCTGAAGTCGATGGAGCCGGCGTCTTCGATCCCGTAGTAGGACAGGATGTCCCGGGTGCCGATGTGGGTGACCCGCTGGCCGATCTCCTCATAGGCCTCGGCCAGCCGCCACTGCGCCAGCCGCTGGGCGAACCGTTCGGCGTCGGCGGCCGACAGCTGGTCGGCCAGCGCGAAGAACCACGCGTTGTCGTCGATCACCATCCAGGTGTCGCGGTCACGGGGCAGCGTCTCGATCACCCCGTTGTCGTCGGTGAACCGCAGCACCCGCTGCGGGGACGGACCGGCCGACGCCGACGCGCCGCACAGGTCGAAGAACGTCACGCCGTCGACACCCTCGGTGGTGAACACGTACTCCCACTGCGGGTCCTCGGCGTCGGCGATGATCAGGTGGTGCGGGGTCGGCGTCTCCGCCGACGAGCTGGGATGGCGCGGCATGAACGACCCACGGCCGGAGAACAAGTCGCCGTGCTCGGCGGCGAACTCGCGCACCGACCCGTACACCATCCGGGCGTTGCCGGCGGCGTCTTGGCGTCGCGAGTCACCGAAATGCGGCAACCATTTCACCCAATCCCACTGCGCGGCATCGGAGCTGACCACGATCATGCGCAGGTGGTCGGGTCCGTGCGAGAAGGCCAGCTGGCAGATGATCGCCCGCATCAAACCCAGCACCTGCTCGCGGTCACCGACCAGCGAGTACCAGGGTTCGACCAGCAGCGACACCATCTTGGGCAGGTTGTAGATGACGCTTTGGTAGCGCCCGAACTCCTGCAGCGCCTTCCCGGTCACCGGCTCCAGCTCGATGTCGGTGGGCATGTTCTGCGGCTCACCCCAGGTGACCTCGGGGCGGGTCATCCCCACCCCGACGCGCACCGCGCCGAAGTTGAGGTCCTTGCCGTCGGGTTTGCGCTCCCACATCCGCGGCGACCCGATCGCGGCGGTCAACGTCGACGGGGCCGGGTGGAACCAGCGGTAGTTGGCGTCCATGGAATCCGCCGACTCCGCGGCGGTCTCCCGCAGCCGGTCCAGCATCAGCATGAACTGGGCCCGCATGGCGTCCAGCTTGGGCCGGCTCAGCTGCTGGGCGCCGCCGCCGAAGCGGCCGCCGAACATCATCATCGCGACGCCACCGATCATGAAGATCGGGAAGATCGAGCCGGCGCCGAGGAACATCCGCGACCCGCTGGAGGCGGTCATCGCGACCATGCCGACGATCAGGCCGACCACCAGCACCCCGACCACCACCAGCCACCAGGGCTTGCCCTCCGGCGGCGGGACACTCAACGGTGTCGGCAACACAATGTTTTCCGGCTTGACCGCCGGCGGCCGCTCCGGCGTCGGCCTCGCAAAACCGCGTTTCACTTCGGCACCACCAATTCTCCTGGCTTCATGTCTGTTGGCAGGGTGTCGTGACGCACCAGCGCGTCGGCGCGCGACAGCGCCGGCCCCGGCGCCAAGAGCCGCAGCGCCACCCACGGCGCGGGGCTGGGCTGCATGGTCAGCCCCAGCGCGGTCCGCGCCTCACGCGTGTCTTCGACCCCGAACCGCACCCCGGAATCCGACAGCCACCACAACGATTCGGTGGTCGCCGCACCCGGGTCGTTGCCGGTGGAGGTGACGAAGTTCGCGAAGCCGGGGCCGAAGTACACCCGGTCGGCTTCGCGGCCGGTGTCGTCGGCCTTGACCAGCGACACCACCCGGTCGGCCTCGTTTTGCGGCACCGGAATCGTCGGCCCGGACACCACCTGCACGCGGGCCCGGCCCTCCCCGGCGGCGCGCTCCCACCACCAGCAGGTGGCCGGGTTCTCCCGCTTGTCGATCACACTCAGCGGCCCCTCCGGGTACGCCGACAGGTCCATCGCCTTATCGGCCGGGACCACCGGCAGTTTCGCCAGCACCGGCGGGGCCACCACCATCGGCTTGCCGCCGCCGGTGGCGCCGGCGTTCTGCAGGATCTGGGCCACCACCGCGGTCACGGTTTGCACCCCGTCCGCGAGCACCACCGAATACTGTTGTGGCCCACTGATTTGCGGGGTGACGAAGACGGTGCCCACCGGCCCGGGGGCGTCGGCGAAGTGCGCGGGGGCGCCGGCGTCCGGCACCGTCGGCACCGCCAGTTCCGCGCCGACCGGCAGGGCGTCGAACAACGCCCGGCTCATCGGCGGCGCCTGGCTGACTTGCTCGGGCGCCAGCCCCAGCGGCAGCAGCACCGACCGGTCGGCGGCGTCGATGCGGGACCGGCGGCCGTCGCGGATCACCCACGACTCGTTGGCGTAGCGCAGCACCACCGCGGCCGACCCGCTGAGCACCTGGCGGCGATCGGACAGATCCGGGGCGCCGTCGATCACGGTCACCGTCACCGGTGACGGGGCCCCCACCCCCAACGTCGGGGTCACCGAGTCGCAGATCAGCCACGACGCCGACGCCGGGCTGCTGGGCGAGAACTCCGAGGGCGCGCCGGGGATGCCGACCAGCGGGCCGTGCGGGGCCTCGGCGATCTGACTCGACCGCACCTTGTGCGGGTTCTCCGGCCGCCCGGCGATCAGCCGCGCCGAGGCCAGGTTCAACGCCGGATACAGCGTGTCCCCCACCCGCACGTACAGCGCCCCGGAGTCGCGGTCGGCGATGATCGGCGTCTCACCGATCTGGCCGGACGGACTCAGAAACGACATCAGCAGGGCGCCCAGGCAGACGACCACCGCCGCCGACACCGAGGCGACCACGGCCAGCGCCTGCCGCCGGCTCGGCTCGACTTCCATTCGGACCCGCCAGCGGGTCAACGCCAGCGCGGTGCGGCGCGCCAAAAACTGGTGACCCGTCACCTGTGTCCGGGTCGACAACCCCAGCCCGTAGCCGGGCCCGCGCTCGTGCTCAGCCATGCCGGATCACGTTCCGGCCCGCCGGCATGTCGCGATGCCCCGCACCGCCGCCATTCATACCGATAACGGTAGGCCGCCCGGAGTCGGACCACCACGCCCCAGCGGTGCGCCGAGCCGCGCTAAAAGCGGCGTCGACCACCGTGTTGTTGCTCGTCATCTGCCCCTACATGGATTCGTCTGGATTGCCCACAGGCATGCTAGCGACCCCGGGCATGGTCCGCTCGTCAAGCGAACACCGCCGGCGGTGCGGCACGATGGGGCGACGGTGGGCGACACGGGAGGGAGGGCCGGCATGACCGAACCGGCGCCGTCGCTGGCCGAACTCGCCGGACGGTTCGGGGTGGCCACCGCCTACGAGGACTGGACCGGACGCCAGGTCCCGGTCCCGGACACCACCCTGGTGGGCGTGCTGGGCGCCCTGGGCGTCGCCGCGACGACCGAACCGGAGCGCCAGGCGGCGCTGGCCGCCCACGACCGGGGGTATTGGAGCCGGCCGCTGCCGCCGACCATCGTCGGGCGCGTCGGCGCCGAAACCCCGTTGTGGGCGCATGTCACCGACGGCCAGCCCGCCCAGATCCGGGTGCAGCTCGAGGACGGCACGGTCCGCCACGACGTGCGGCAGGTGGACAATTTCACCCCGCCGTTCGAGCTCGACGGCCGCTGGGTCGGCGAGGCCAGCTTCGTGCTGCCGGCCGATCTGCCGCCCGGCTATCACCGGGTGCACCTGCGCTCGGGCGCCGACGAGGCCAGCACGGCGCTGATCGTGTCCCCGCGCCGGCTGCCGCGACTCGGCCGGCGGGCCTGGGGCCTGGCCACCCAGCTGTATAGCGTGCGGTCGCGGCGATCCTGGGGGGTCGGCGACCTCGCCGACCTCACCGACCTGGCGGTGTGGTCGGCCTCGCGACACGGCGCCGACTACGTGTTGGTCAACCCGCTGCACGCGGCCGCCCCGACCGCCCCGATGGAGCCCTCGCCGTACCTGCCGACCTCGCGGCGTTACGTCAACCCGCTGTATCTGCGGGTGGAAGCCATCGACGAATTCGCCTACCTGCGTAAACGGGGGCGGGTGCGGCGGCTGCAGGCCCACGCGCAGCAGCGGGCCGCCGCGCGGGACAGCATTGACCGCGACGCCGCCTGGGCGGCCAAACGCGCCGCGCTGGAGCTGGTCTATCGGGTGCCGCGGTCGGCGGGCCGGGAACTGGCCTATGCGGCGTTTCGGGCCCGGGAAGGCGCCGCCCTCGACGACTTCGCCACCTGGTGTGCGCTGGCCGAGCAGTTCGGCGCCGACTGGCACCACTGGCCGCAGGAGCTGCGGCATCCGGCCGGCCCGGCGGTCGCCGAGTTCGCCGCCGAGCACCGCGCCGCCGTCGATTTCCACCGCTGGCTGCAGTGGCAGCTCGACGAGCAGCTCGGCGCCGCGCAGTCCCGCGCCGGCGCGGCCGGCATGGCGCTGGGCATCGTCGCCGACCTGGCGGTCGGGGTGCACCCGCACGGCGCCGACGCCTGGGCGCTGCAGGAGGTGTTGGCGTTGGGGGTGACGGCCGGCGCTCCCCCGGACGAGTTCAATCAACGCGGCCAGGACTGGTCGCAGCCGCCGTGGCGGCCCGACCGGCTCGCCGAGCAGGAGTATCAGCCGTTTCGGGCGCTGATCCGGGCGATGTTCCGGCACGCCGGCGGGCTGCGCATCGACCACATCATCGGCCTGTTCCGGCTGTGGTGGATCCCGGACGGCGCGGCCCCGGCGCACGGCACCTACGTGCGCTACGACCACGAGGCGATGATCGGCATCGTCGCGTTGGAAGCGCACCGGGCCGGGGCGCTGGTGGTGGGTGAGGATCTGGGCACCGTGCAGCCGTGGGTGCGCGACTACCTGGCCGAGCGCGGGGTGCTGGGCACCTCGATCCTGTGGTTCGAACGCGACCGCGACGGTGCGCCGCTGCCCGCCGAACGGTGGCGCGAGGACTGCCTGTCCTCGGTCACCACCCATGACCTGCCGCCCACCGCGGGATACCTGGCCGCCGACCATGTCCGGCTACGGGCCCGGCTGGGGCTGCTGACCAGGCCCGTCGAGGAGGAGCTGGCCGCCGACCGGGCCGACCGGGCGGCCTGGATGGCCGAGCTGCGGCGGGTGGGGCTGCTGGGCGCGCACACCGATCCCGAACGCGACCCCGAGGACACCGTGCTGGCGCTGCATCAGTATCTGGGCCGCACCCCGTCGCGGCTGCTCGGGGTGGCGCTGACCGACGCGGTCGGCGACCGGCGCACCCAAAACCAGCCCGGCACCACCGACGAATACCCGAACTGGCGGATCCCGCTGGCCGGTCCCGACGGCACGGCGCTGCTGCTGGAGGACGTGTTCACCGACCCGCGGGCCGCGGCCCTGGCCGAGGTGCTGCACGGTTTCGTTCACGCTGCGCCAAACGGGCCCCGATGAGCCTGGCGGTCGCCGACCGGCTGGCGCTGGCGGACCTGGTGCACCGGTACGCCGCGGGGGTCGATGACCGCGAGTTCGGTGCGGTGGCACGGCTGTTCACCCCGACCGCGGAGCTGATCGTCCCCGAGGCGCCGACGACGCTGGAGCCGGTGCGGGTGCACCGCGGCCGGGACGCCATCGCGGCGGCGCTCGCCGCGGTGACGACGGTGACGCGCACCCAGCACGCCGTCGTCGGCGAGGTCTACGACCCCGGGCCCGCACCGGGTGCGGCGCGGGGACGCATCGCCGGCATCGCCCATCACTGGACGCACCGCGACGACGGCGACAGCGACCTGATCTGGTATCTGCGCTACCGGGACGACTACCAGTTAACCGACGCGGGCTGGCTAATCCAGCGGCGGGCGTTGACGATCGACGCGATCGAGACCCGGCCGGCCCGACGGGTGCGCGGCGAATAGCACCGGAATGTGACCAATTTCACTCCGGGCGGCGCGGCCCCGGGTCGCCGGACGGGCCACGGCGGCCCGCCCCGCCGACACGCACGCCCGGCGCCCGAGCAAACATTCGCAG
>NZ_MLQM01000129.1:0-16138 GCF_001854525.1 Mycobacterium talmoniae | reverse complement strand
CACCACGGCCACACCGAAACACTGCCACCCCCACACCTCGACCACGGCCAACCCAGAACCAACAACTACCACCACCCCGACAAACAGCTACCCGACAACACCGATGACAACGAAGACGACGACGACGATCCGTAGCCGTCGATGGGGGTATCTCCCGACTATGCCGTCGCGGCGCCGGGCACCGCGATTTCGTGCAACGCCGCGACCAGGTCGGCGAGGTCGCCGCGCTCCGGTGAGTAGCCGGGAAAGTAGCAGCAGACATCGGATGCGTGCTGGCCGTAGCGTTCTCGGATCCGGTCTGCGCAATCTTCGGGTGTGCCGACGATACCGAGGGTCCGCACCATCGGCTCGGTGACCATGGCCCGCATCTCGGCATACTTGCCCTGCTTGGAGAGTTCGTTCAGCCGCGGTTGCAGGTCCGCCCAGCCCTCCACCTCCAAAACCGGCCGGTAGTTGGGCGTGGATCCGTAGAAGGCGATCAGCGACGCCACGCCGTCGATCGCCCGCGCCAAACCGGCCTCGGTGCGCGCAACGGCCACCATGGCCTGCCCCACGATCTGAAACTCCCCCGCGTCCCGGCCCGACCTACGCAAACCTTCGGCAACCGCCGGCAGCGTGCGGTCGACAAAGTGCCGAGTGCTGTTGAACGGCATCACCAGCAGCCCGTCGGCGACCTCGGCAGCCTTCCGGGTCATCACCGGCCCGAGCGCTCCCATCAGCACCGGCGGCACACCGTACGGGTTGGGGCCGGGATTGAAGTTCGGCGGCATCAACGTGTGCGTGAAGAACTCGCCCCGAAACTGCAGTGGGGCCTTGCCTTCCCACGCCGCGAAGATCGCCCGCACCGCGGCGACGGACTCGGCCGTCCGGCTGGCCGGCTTACCCCACTGGCTGCCGTACCGCTTCTCGATATGCGCCCGGATCTGCGAACCGAGACCCAGCCGGAACCGGCCCCCGCTGAGCACCTGCAGGTCATAGGCGGAGTGCGCGAGATGCAACGGACTACGCGGTCCGGCGATCGCGACGTTCGTCATCAGTTCCAGCTCGGTTTCCTGCGCGGCCACCACCAGCGGGACGAACACGTCGTGTGGGCCTTCGAACGAGAAGAGGCCGTCGGCCCCCAGTTCGGCGATCGCACGGGCGCTTTCCCGCGCCTTGGCCGGCGCCCCGGCGACCTGTAGGTGGACCTTCACCGAGACACCAGCGACTCGGACAGCGCCCATAGCCGGGCGGCAGATTCGTGGTCGACCGCGTACGGCGCGACGTCGGTGATGGCGCAGGTCTTGCCGGTCAGGTCGACACCGTCGACAACATCCAATGCGGTGGGCTGGGTCACGGTTTCTAACCCTGGCTCAGGGCGTCCGCGGTGGCAAGGCCGGCATACGGCGCTACCCGCTGCGCGGCGACGGTCCGAAACGTTTCGGCCAGCGGCACGCTTGTCCCGCCGCCACCCGCGGCGACCAGGGCTTCGGTCTTGAACGCGCGCGCGGCCGCGCCCAGCCGGTACCGCACGACTCCGTACTCGGCGGCCGCCGCAAAAGCTTCCCACAGCAACACTTCGACGTCCGGGTGGTCGGCGGCGTCACGCACGAGTCGGCGCACCCGCGGATCCCCGGTGTACAACTCGGCCGAAACCGCCAACGCGCGCGGGATTTCTTCCAGGACACCCGAGTCCAACGCCGCGACGGCAGCGCCGAGGATCTGCAACGCTTCGGCGCCGACGGGGTCGGCGAGCGCCACGGTGACCTTCCATCCCGCCATGACGTGGTCGAACAGCCAGCCACCGGCGTGCTGCACCGCGTCGGCCACCGTCGGCGCAATGACATGCAGGCGGTAGGACGCTAGGGCGCTGCCGGTCACGGCAGCACG
Source organism: Mycobacterium talmoniae (assembly GCF_001854525.1). NCBI lineage: Bacteria > Bacillati > Actinomycetota > Actinomycetes > Mycobacteriales > Mycobacteriaceae > Mycobacterium > Mycobacterium talmoniae. The sequence goes on along the minus strand of NZ_MLQM01000129.1, from coordinate 14,269 downwards.
CGGACCGGGACATGCGACCAACCGGCCACGTTCTGCATGCTCACCCGCTTGCACCCCTCCCACAACACCTCGTAGCGGGGCATGAAGTCGAGCATCTTCTCCAGCGCGATGGCGGCCTCCATCCGGGCCAGCGCCGCGCCCAGGCAGCTGTGGATCCCGTAACCGAAGCCGAGATTCTGCGCCTCGGTACGGTCCCGGTCGATGTTGAAAGTGTCGGGGTCGGTCCAGGCGTCGGGATCGCGGTTGGCCGAGCCGCCGACCAGGAACACCGGCTTGCCCGCCGGGATGGTGCACCCGTGCAGCACCACGTCTTTCATCGAGCGGCGCACGTTGTACTGGGCCGGCGCCTCGTAGCGCAGCAACTCTTCCACCGCCGCCGGAATCTTGCTGCGGTCATCGAGCAGCTTCTGCCACTCGTCGGGATGCTGGGCGAACACCGTTGCCGCATTGCCGATCAGCTTGGTCACCGTCTCGGCCCCCGCCCCACCCAACAAGGTGGCGAAGCCGGCGATCTCGGAGCCGCGCAGCCGCGTCTTCGCCCCGTCCTCGCGTTCGATCTCGGCCGCGATCAGCCTGCTGATCATGTCGTCTTGCGGCTCGGCTCGGCGCTGCTGGATGAGCTCGTAGTACATCACCCAGGATTCGGCCATCGCCTGGTTGCCGGCGTCGGACATGTCGATCTGGCCCGGCTCGCGATGCAACAATTCGTCGATCCACAGCCGCACCTTCTGGCGATACTCGGCGGGCACCCCCAGCATCCGGGTGATCACCTCCACGGGGAACAGCGCCGAGAAGTCTTGCACGACATCGAATCCGCTCGGGTCGGCCGCGGCCAGGAACCCCTCGATCTGCTCGGTGACCATCTGCTGCAGCGCCATAATCGCCCGCGGCGTGAACACCTTGTTCACCAGGCTGCGCATATGCCGGTGCTCGGGAGGATCGAGCGAGATGATCATCTTCGCCGGCACCGGCTGCCCGGTGCGCACCATCCCCAGATCCACCCCGTACGCCGAGGAGTACGTCTCGAAGTCCTTAAACGCCGCGGCGACGTCGGCGTGCCGCGACAGCGCGTAGAAGTCGTATTGCTCGTTGTAGTAGACCGGGGCGTCGGCCCGCATCCGGCGGTACGTCTCGTAGGGACCGTTGAAGAAATCCTCCGAGAACGGGTCGAAAACAAGCTGCGCTGTTCTCACGTCACCTCCTGTGCCGCCCAACGCGAACCGGACTACAAACCGTAAACCTTACAGTATCGAACCCCGGAAGCATATCCGCAGGCGCGACCCGGTCGGTCACCGCCGCCGTCGCCCGCGCGCGGGAACCCGGCCCGCCGCCAGCTCGTTATACTGGCTAAGTATTGGGCTGGATGGCAGCCCGGGAGGGACCCCGCATGACACGCACCGACAACGACACCTGGGATTTGGCGACCAGCGTGGGTGCCACGGCGACCATGGTCGCCGCCGCCCGCGCCATCGCCGCCAACAGCACGGAACCGCTGATCGACGACCCGTTCGCCGAACCGCTGGTCCGGGCGGTCGGACTGGATTTCTTCACCCGCTGGGTGAGCGGCGACCTCGACGTCGCCGACATCGACAACAACGAATCCGGGTGGCGGCTGGCGTACCTGCCCGACGCCCTGGCCGTGCGCACCCGCTACTTCGATGCGTTCTTCGCCGACGCGACCCGGTCCGGCATCCGCCAGGCGGTCATCTTGGCCTCCGGCCTGGACGCGCGGTCCTACCGGCTGGCGTGGCCGGCCGATATGACCGTCTTCGAGATCGACCAGCCGCAGGTCATCGAGTTCAAGACCGCCACGCTGGCCGACCTGGGGGCCACACCCCGCACCGATCTGCGCACGGTGGCGATCGACCTGCGCCACGACTGGGCGGCCGCGATCCGGGACGCGGGCCTCGACAGCACCCGGCCCACGGCGTGGATCGCCGAGGGCCTGCTCGGGTACCTGCCGCCCGCCGCCCAGGACCGCCTGCTCGACGACATCACCGCGCTCAGCGCCGAGGGCAGTCGGCTGGCGGTCGAAGCCATCCCGAACATGTCGGACCTGAATCTGGGCCAGGCCCGCGACACCATGCGCGCCGCCACCGCCAAGTGGCGCGAGCACGGTATCGACGTGGAGTTCGCCGATTTGGGCTACCACGGGGAGCGCCATGACGTGGCCGCCTACCTGCAACAGGCCGGTTGGCGTTCGGTCGGCACCACCGCACGCCAACTGTTCGCCGACAACGGGCTGAACCCCATCCCCGAAACCGGCGACTCGGTGTCGGTGGCCGACACTATCTACTACACCTCCACCTTGCGGTAAGGACAGAAATGATGACCAGCTCATCCGCCGCCGACCCGACGGTCCAACGCCGCGGCCTCAACACCGCGATCACCCGGTTTTGGAGCTTCGCCGCGCCGCTGTACGACACAGATTTCCTGCAACGCTGGGTCTACCGACCCGCTCACGATGAGGTGATTGCCCAGCTACACAGCCACGGCGCCGCCAAGGTTGCCGACATCGCCTGCGGGACCGGGATTCTGGCGGACCGGATCGAACGTGACCTGCGGCCCGCCGCGGTGTACGGGGTGGACATGTCCGACGGCATGCTGGAGGAAGCCCGCGCCCGGTCCGCCCGGGTGCAATGGTTGAAGGGCCCCGCCGAGCAGCTGCCGTTCGACGACAGCGCCCTCGACGCCGTGGTCACCACGTCGGCGTTTCACTTCTTCGATCAGCCCGCCGCGCTGCGCGAATTCCACCGGGTGCTCGCTCCGGGCGGGGTGGCGGCGGTGACCACGATGAGCCCGCGCCAACCCCTACCATTTCATCGGTTGTCCGCCAACCGATTAACGCCGGCGCACAACCCGTCGCCGGCCGAGATGCGGGCGCTGTTCGAGAGAGCCGGGCTGACCGTCAGTGAACAGCATCGGGTCCACCGGCCCACCTGGACGAAGCTGGTGTCGGACCTGCTCACGGTGGGGGTCAAACCCGCATAGCCGACTCAGCGGGCCACGTCGATGACCTGGACGCGGAACCGGTCCAGGGTCTCCAACAGGTGCGCCAGGCTGTCGCCGGGCACCGGGACCTGCACCCAGGTGACCCCCAACGCCGCCAGCTTGTCTAACCCGCTCAGATAGGCGTCGGCGTTGAAGTCGTCGTCACCGGGGTGGCCGCCGGCGAAGTTGGTGAAGGTGATGTCGATCTGCGACCCATCGCGACCCGCGGCGTCCAACCGGCGGCGCAGGTCGTCGATGCCGGCGGCCAGGTGCTCCGCGGTGTCCAGCGAGGCGGTGCGCGCGGTCGCGGCGAGCCCGGCCGGCGCCGGGAACGGGCACCACCCGTCGCCGTGTTCGGCGACCCGCTGGCGCGCCGCACCGGTGTTGCCGCCGATCCAGATCGGCGGGTGCGGCCGGCTGACCGGCCGAGGGTGCGCGGTGATCCCCCGCGCCGCGAAATGCTTGCCCTCCACCGAGATGTCATCGGTGGTCCACACCGTGCGGATCACCGACAGCGCTTCCTCGAACAGTTGGGTGCGTTCCTCGTAGTCCACGCCCAGCGCCGCGAATTCCCGCTTGAGGTAGCCCACGCCCACCGCGAGGGTGAACCGGCCCCCCGACAGCAGATCGAGCGTGGCGCCGGATTTGGCCACCACGAACGGGTTCCGATAGGGCAACACCACGATGTTCGGGATCAGCCGCAGGGTGGCGGTGTGCGCGGCGGCAAAACCCATCGCCACGAACGGATCCAGCGCGTCGTGTCCCCCGGCGTCAAGCCAGCGTTGGCTGGGTGCGGGATGGTCGGTGAAGCCGAACCCGTCGAATCCCGCCGCCTCCGCCGCCGCCGCGACCGTGGCCACCCCGGCTCCGGTCACCAGCTCCGGATTGTAGGGATGGCTGTGCATGGGATGGGTGATCGCGAAGCGCATCTACCACCTTCGATCCGGTCCGGAATGTGGCCCGCGACGGCAGACCTTCCCAAGAGAGTGACATTCAAGGTTTGATTTGTAAACCTTGGTGCACACCCTCCGGAACCTCAGGAGTCCACGATGAGCCTCGTCGCCGGACGCGGTCCGCTCAGTCACAATCCCGCCGGCTGGTTCGTCCCGCCCCTGCCCGCCGAACTGGTCTACGTCGAACCGCATCCGCGGCGGGTTCAGGCTTTTCGCCACGGGCACATGGTGATCGACACCGAGCGGGCGCTGCTGGTGCACCGCCGGGACCGCCCGCTCAGCTACGCGTTCCCCGCCGCGGACGTCGGCGGGCTACCCGGCAGCCCGGAACCGGCCGCACCCGGGTACGTCCAGGTGCCGTGGGATGCGGTCGATACCTGGTTCGAGGAGGGCCGCCAGCTGGTCCACTATCCACCCAACCCGTATCACCGCGTCGACTGCCGGCCCACCCGGCGACGGTTGCGGGTGACGGTTGCCGGCACCGTCCTGGTGGACACCGACGACACGGTGATCGTGTTCGAAACCGCGGTGGAGCCACGGCTATACGTGGCCGCCTCGCAGGTGCGCACCGACCTGCTGCGCCGGTCCGACTCGTCGAGCTACTGCAACTACAAGGGGACCGCGACGTACTGGTCGGCGGTGGTCGGCGACACCGTCATCGCCGACGTGGCCTGGTGCTATCCCGACCCGCCGCCCGAGAGTTCGCCGATCAGGGGGTGTTTCAGCTTCGACGCCACGCGCGCCGAGGTGCAGGCCGAACTCCCGGGCTCGGGCTCCTGAAGGCGATGCGGCGTGCGGTCAGCCGCCCCAGCCGCGGGCGCCGTCCCAGCCGCCGCAGAAGCCGTTGACGCAGCCGTGACCGAAGCCGCCCTGGAAGGGGTTCCAGCCGCCGCAGCCCTGCCAGCCGGCGCCGCTGCCGCAGCCGTTACCGCCACCGTTGCCGTCCGGGCCGCCGCTGCCGCTCGGCTCGGCGACAACGTGATCCGTCGTGGCCGCCGGGGCGTCGGCGAGCATCACGGCCGTTGGTGCGACGGCGACCGCCGCCGCAGCTCCCGCTACGAACACTGTTCCCACAAGTTTCCGTATGCTTAGCATGTCTCTATATTGCGCAATGATCGCGCGGTTGCCAACCCCAATGTGAGCGCCGATACCGTTTTGTGAACCAGCGCCGCACCTCACGGTGGTCCGTTTTCCGGGGTGAATGTGGTTGTTACGGCAGGTCATGCGCTGGCGTGTTCGTATTTGCGGGGCGTCCCGCCGCGCGGCAAATTCAGCGGCAGGTCGTTATAGGTGGCGATGCCGGGGGCGGCGGCCACCACGGCCGGGATGGCGTTGATCGGCGGCATGGCGGTCATGATGTGGCCGAGCACCATGAAGTCGGCGATCGTTTCGCCGTGAAAGTCCGGCGGCGGTAGGAAGCCGACTTTCATGTTCACCGTCGGGCGTCCGTCAATGGTGATCGCCCAGCCGTCCCCGTCAAGCTGCCAATCCGGGTCGAGGGTCTGGCCCTTGCGCCAACGCACGTTGAGGTCGACGACCGTCTTGCCGTCGCGGATGCCTTGCCAGCTGGCGAACACGCCGGCCACACAGCCGGCGTTGATCGTCCAAGAGCCCAGGTCCAGGTCCTCGGTGGTCTGCGCATACTGCGCGTCGCAACGGATTTCGTCGAGCTCAACCCCGATGGCGTCGGCGATCAGCCGCACGCCCTCGGCGAAGATCGCGGTGCCCTTCGCGGCCATCGGCTGCAGCTCGGGGTCATCGATCGGGGTGCCGAACCCCACCGGCCGTTCGGTGTCCGGCGAGTCATAGAAGGTGGTGTCCGCGGATTCGGAGATGGTGACCTTGTCGATCCGATCGCACGCGGTCGCGGCCACGATCGCCAACAGTTCCGCGAAGCCGGGGCTGACGCCGGAGCCGAAGATCGTTGATCCGCCCCGCTGGCAGGCCTGCTCAAGTCGTTCCCGATCGGCGCCCAGGTTGTGGCCGGTGATGAACGACGCGGAGGCCACCACGTTGATCCCGGCGGACAGGATGCGGACCAGTTCGTCGACGTCGATCCACATCGGGTTGTAGACGACGCAGTCCGGCTTCAGCGCCAGCAGCGCGTCCACGTCATTGGTCGCGGCCACCCCGATCGGCGCGATGCCGCAGAGTTCACCGACGTCACGGCCGGCTTTATCCGGCGACCAGGCGTAGCAGCCGATTAGGTCGAAATCCGGATGCGTGGCCAGTGCTTGCACCGAGCTTTTGCCGACGTTGCCGGTCGTCCATTGAACGACTCGGTATGCGGCGCCGTTGCCTGCTGTCATGTGTGCCTCGTTCACTTGCTGCGTCCTGCGTGCCGCTCCCTGTCTACACGGGGCCACCCCGGCAGGGAAGGCTTTTGTCCAAAATTTTTCCGCTTCGGGAAAAATCTCAGGGACGCCGTGGCCGCGTCCCGAGTTGGCGCTCCAGGCCGGCGATGATCACCGTGAGGTTGTAGTCGAGCTGGTCGGGATCGTCCCCGGCCTGTTCCCGGGCGGCGACCACACGACGCAGCGCCGGAAAGTCTTGCGCGTCAGCGCTGTTCAACGCGTTGATCACCTCGGGCACATCGGGGTGAACCCGGTTCTGCGCGGCATGGACGGCGGCCAACCCGGCCGAAAACGCGGTCTCGGTGACGAACGTCAACACCCGACCGGCCTCGTCGGGACCAAATCCCGCATCAATCAAGGTCTGCAGCACGCTTTCCACCCGGGTCAACGCCCCCAGCCCGCGCGAACCGGGAAAGCGCACCGACAGCGCCAGCACGCCGAGTTTGAGGGTGGCGTCGCGCTGGGCGCGGGCATAACACCGCAACGCGTCGCGCCAGTCGCCGCCGCGGGCCAGTTCGATGCGGGCCAGTTCGGTTTCGAAGACGTCAAGCGCCACGAGTTCCAACAGGCCGTCGCGGTCTCCGACGTGGTAGTTCAGCGCTTTGGGGTCGACGCCCAGCGCGTCGGCCACGGCCTGCATCGTCAACGCCTCCGGGGCGATATCCCGTGCGGCAGCGGCGATCAGCTCACGGCTGAGCTGCCGCGGCCGGCCCCGCCGACGCGGCCCCGCCACGCCGGTGCCCGCGTCGGGCAGATCAGCGGCTGCGCGGCTCACCGGTTCAGCGTACGTAGGACCGGCGTCACCTTGTGGCGCGCTGCTCGGCCCGGCGCTTGAGCCCGTCGGCCTCCATGTCGACATAACGCCGCACCCGGCGCCCGGCAAGCAACGCCCCGAGCCAAGCCAGCGGGCCGGTCAACGCGAAGGTCAGCACCGCGTTGACACCATCTTGAGTGGGCATCAGCTCGTGGTAGCCGGTGAGACGGATCCCCGGCGACGACGCCGTCCAGGTGAAGGACCGCTCGCTGGCCAGTTCGGTGATCGTCCAGATCATCGGCTTGCCGGTGGGTTGCCGGACCCGCGCCGTGCTGCCGACGCGCAGCGCTCCGGAGTCCAGCCGGGTGATTTCCTCCATCGATGCCGTCCAGTCCGGCCAGCGCTCGATATCGGTGAGCACCGCCCACACATCGCTGACGCGGGCCGCGATCGTGTCGTTGCGGGTGTAGCGCATCTCCGCTCTCCTTCCGTCGCGGGGCTGCGTTTCTTCGTCTATCAGAACCGCCGCCCGCGGGGGCCGGTTTCGCGGACGCCGTCGGCCGTGCATAGCCAACACCTTCGGCCGCATGATGAATCCCACGCCCGACAACACTGGCCTTGGCCGCGTACGACCGCGAGGATGGCATCGCATGATTGACCTGCGCAGCGATACCGTCACCCGGCCGAGCCCGGCCATGCTCACGGCCATGACGCGCGCCGAGACCGGCGACGACGTCTGGGGCGATGACCCGACCGTGCTGCGGCTGCAGTCCCGACTGGCCGAGGAGGCGGGCAAGGAAGCCGGGCTGTTCTTTCCCAGCGGCACCCAAAGCAACCTTGCCGCGCTGATGGCCCATTGCGGGCGCGGCGACGAATACCTGGTCGGCCAGGCCGCGCACACCTACAAATTCGAAGGCGGCGGCGCCGCGGTGCTCGGCAGCATCCAGCCGCAGCCGCTGGAGAACGCCGAGGACGGCACGATTCCGCTCGAACGCGTCGCAGCCGCGATCAAACCGCTCGATGATCACTTCGCCCGCACCCGCCTGTTGGCGCTGGAAAACACCATCGGCGGCAAGGTGCTGCCGCCGGCCTACGTCGCCGAGGCCACCGGGTTCGCCCACGACCGCGGCCTCAGCACGCACCTCGACGGCGCGCGGGCGTTCAATGCGGCGGTCGCCTCGAATCAGCCGCTGGCGGCGCTGACCGAAGGCTTTGACACGGTGTCGATCTGCTTTTCCAAGGGCCTGGGCGCGCCGGTCGGTTCGGTGCTGGTCGGCAGCACCGCGCTGATCGAGGTGGCCCACCGCTGGCGCAAGGTGCTCGGCGGGGGGATGCGCCAATCCGGGGTGCTGGCCGCCGCGTGCCTGTATGCGCTCGACCACAATGTCGCCCGGCTCGCCGACGATCACGCCAACGCCGCACGCCTGGCCGACGGGTTGGCCCGGATCGACGAGGTGCGCGTGGTCTCGCAGGCCACCAACATGGTGTTCGCGCAATTCCCGCCGCAGGAGTGCGCGGGACTGCAGGCCTGGCTCACCGAACGCGGCATCCTCACCCAGCTGCTATCCGCGTCCCGGTTCGTCACACACCTGGATGTCAGCGCCGACGACGTCGACACGTTCGTGGCGGCGGTGCGGGCGTACTTCACCCGGTGACCCGCGGCGGCGGCGGGCGTAGGCTGCCAACGCATGACCGACTTGGACCGCACGTTGCCGCCGGCGCTGCACCGGGCGCTGGAGTTGCTCAGCGATCCGCCGACGCAACCCGACGTCAGCAAGGGCTATCTCGATCTGCTGGGCGGCGAAGCCGCGGAGGATGCCGCGGTGCCGAAGAACACCGGCGCGATCCAGGCGCTGTGGGCCTCACCGGTCGGATCGATGCTCTACGACAACGCCCAGGCGGTGTCGCGCCGGCTGATCTCCGCCTGGCAGCACCCCACCGAATGGTTGGATCTGCAGCCCGGCGCGATCGCATTGGATGTCGGCTGCGGGCCCGGCCCGGTCACGACGGCGTTGGCGCGGGCCGTGGGCCCCAGCGGGCTGGCGCTGGGGCTCGACATCTCCGAGCCGATGCTGGCGCGCGCGGTCCGCGCCGAATCCGGCCCGCAGACCGGCTTTCTGCGGGCCGACGCGCAACAGCTTCCGCTGCGCGATGCGACGGTCGACGCGGTGGTGTCGATCGCGGCGGTGCAGCTGATCCCGGACCCGGCGGCCGCGCTCGCGGAGATGGGGCGGGTGCTGCGCCCCGGCGGCCGGCTGGCCGTGATGGTCCCCACCGCCGGGCGGGCGGCCCGGTTTTGGCGGATGCTGCCCAACGGCGGCGCCCACGTGTTCGACGAGGACGAACTCGGCGACCTCCTCGAGGACCAAGGCTTCGTCAGCGTGCGGACCAAGAATTTCGGCACCATTCAGTGGCTGCGCGCCAAGCTGCCCTCTTGATTTTGCGGTGAGGGCGGAGCGGCAGCCCTGCACGCAATCTCAACCGCGGCTCGCGGCCCGCAGCAGCCGTCCGAGATGGCCGAGGGCGGCGGGGTATTCGTGTTCGGCCGGGGTGCCGTAGCCCAACACGAGGCCCTCGGCGCGGCGCGGGCCGGGGTGCCAGAACGGCGCCAACCCGGTGACCGCAATGTGGCGCCGTTGCGCGGCGGCCAGCACGTCAGCCTCCGCGACGCCCTCGGGCAGCGTCACGACCGCGTGCAGGCCCGCGGCGATTCCGTGTACCGGCATCGCCGGGGCATAGCGGCCAAGGGTGTCCCGCAACGCGTCGCGGCGATGCCGGTAGCGCCGCCGCATCCGGCGGATATGCCGGTCCAGGGCCCCGGATCCGATCAGCTCCGCGAACGCGAGTTGCGCCAGGATGTCGGTGCCGCGGTCGGCGCGGCGCTTGGCCTCGATGACCGCGTCGAGTAAGTCGGCCGGCAGGGCCAACCAGCCCAGCCGCAGCCCGGGGGCCAGGCTCTTGCTGGCGCTGCCGGCGTAGACGACGCGTTCGGGTGCCAGACCCTGCAACGCCCCGACCGGGTGGCGGTCATAGCGGAACTCGCCGTCGTAATCGTCTTCGATCAGATACGCGCCCCGGCGGGCGGCGATCTCGATGAACGCGGCGCGCCGGTCGGCGGCCAGCGTCGCACCCAACGGGGCCTGATGGGCCGGGGTGAGCAGCACCGCCGCCACCGACTGGGCGGCAAGCCCGTCCGGACGGGCGCCGTCGTCGTCGACGTCGAGCGCGACGACGTTCAGGCCGCTGGCGGCCACCGTCGCCCGGTGGTCGGGCAGGCAGGGGTTTTCCAGGGCGACCGAGGTCGCTCCCGCGGCGGCGAGCGCGTCGCCCACCAGCCGCAGCCCCTGGGTGAATCCGCTACAGATGACCACCCGCTCGGGGGTGGTGAGCACGCCGCGCGCCCGGCCCAGGTAGTTGGCCAGCGCCGTGCGCAGCTGCGGCGAGCCGCGCGGGTCGAGCGGACCCAGCTCCGCATGCGGGGTGACCTGCAAGGCGCGTCGCAGCGCGCGCAGCCACTCGGCGCGGGGAAACATGCTCAGGTCCGGGCGCCCGAGCCGGAAGTCGGCCACGATTCGGGGCGGGCTGGGTGCGGCGCTGGCCCGCGGCAACAGCCCCGGCCCACGGGCCACCTCGGTGACCGCCCCGGGCCGGCTGCGCAGGTAACCCTCGGCCGACAGCTGCGCGTAGGCCTCCACCACCGTGCCGCGGGCGACCCCGAGTTGGGTGGCCAGCGCGCGCGACGACGGCAACCGCTCCCCCGGTGCCAGCCGCCCGTCGCGGATGGCGTGCCGCAGCGCCCGTTCGAGCGCCGCGCGGCGGCCGCGACCTGCGGGCAGGTCGAGGTGCAGATCGACCCCGCCACTACTGGTCCACGAATCTGACACAAAACTGGACCTTACTGCCGAACCGGTGTCGTCGTAGCGTGGTGGACATGACTGCCGTTGACCCGGTGAGCCCCCGGCGCCTGGACCACAAGGCGAGTTTGACCGCGCAGATCAACGCCGCCCAGCGCGCCGCGGAAAGCATGCAGCCGCGGCGCCTGCTCGACGATCCGGGCTCGCGACATTTCGTCGGCCACCCGGTGTTCCGGGCCATGCTGGCCCGTCGGCTGCCCGCCGCCGCGGCGCTGCGGGTTTTCGATTGGTGGTGGGGTGGGCTGCACGCCCATATCGTGCTGCGGGTCCGCTTCACCGACGACGTCGTCGGCGCGGCGATCGGCGCGGGCGTCGACCAGGTGGTGTTGCTGGGTGCCGGCTTCGACACCACCAGCCTGCGCCGGGCCGACACCGCGGTGACCATCTTCGAAGTCGACGCACCCGCCACCCAGGCCGCCAAACGGCCGGTGACCGAGCGGCTGCTGCCGTCGCCGCGCGCTAGCCAGACAGTCTGGGTACCCTGCGATTTCGAGGACGGCGCATTGCGTACCCGGCTGGTCGACAGCGGGTTCGATCCGGCGCGGCGCAGCGTGATCGTCTGGCTCGGGGTCAGCATGTATCTCACCGGACACGCCATCGACCAGACCCTCGCCGACCTCGCGGCGCTGTGTGCACCCGGCAGCCGGCTGGTGTTCGACTACCTCGATGCCGAGGTGGTCGCCGGGCGCAGCCGGTGGGCCGGCGCCCGGCGGGTGACCCGGATGGTGGCGCGGCGCGGCGAACCGTATCGCAGCGGCTTCACCGCGACCGGTGTGGCCGAGCTGCTGGGCGCGCACGGGTTCGTGTGCCGTGACCAGGTCGGCGTCGCCGACTTGCTGCGCCGCTACGACCCGGCCGGTGCACGCGGACTGGCCAGCGACGACTGGCTCGGCATCGTGTGCGCCGAACGAAGGTGACCCGCGCCGAAATGAGGGAAATGACCACACCACTCGCAACACCCGCCGCGGCCTTCGTGGAGCGGTTCCGGCAGGTGTGGGCCGCGCCGACCCTCGAGCGCCTGGATGCGTTGACGAACCCGGAGGTCTGCTACGTCCAGCCGCTCCTTCCCGACGTGCGGGGCCGAGACAACGCCGCCGCGTACTGGCGACGGGTCTTCGCGTTGATCCCCGACCTGCACATCGACGTGGTCAACTCGGCCGTCTCGGCCGACGACATGGTGTACATCGAGTTCCGGATCCACGGCACCCTCGGCGGCCGGGCGCTGAGCTGGCCCGCGATCGACCGCTACGAACTCGATGAGGCCGGGCGGGTGCGGCGGCGGGTGTTGTACTGCGACTCGCTGACCATGGTCCGGGCCGTACTACGCCCCCGCGCTCTGATGGCGGTGCTGCGGACCGGTATTCGGCTAGGTGTAGCGGCCGCCGCGGCCAAGGTTCGATGAGCAGCGCAGCCATCGGGCGCCGACCCGCGGACGCCGCCGCGTTCGTCGCATCGGTGCAGGACGCCACCAACGCGTACCTCACCGAGGTGATCTATGACATGTACGCCGCGGACGCCCGCGCGGTGATGATCACCGACGGCGCACGCGAGGAATCCGTTGGCGTGGAGGCGATTCACGCCACCTGGGCCCGCGCGTGCGCGGCGTTCAAGGCGCGCCGGTTCCGGCTGGACAAGCAACTTGTCGCCGCGACCGAGGACACCATCGTCAACGAGTGGTGCGGTGGACCGCACGGGCGCCGCGACGGCTGCGGCCTTGAGGTCTGGCGCTTCGACCCCGACGCCAAGGTGATCGACCTGCGGGCCTACAACTTCCTCAAGGTCCGTTCCGCCCGGCATCCGCTCCAGGTGGTGCAGCTGCTGTTGGGTTCACCGGGGATGACGCTCGCGGCCGGCCGGGCGGGGCTGCGTCGGCGCTGACCGTTTAGTCCCCGCGCAGCGCGGCGATGCCGTCGTCCAGGGCGGCCTCCAGATACGACAGGTCGCCGGTGGCGAGCATGATGCCGACCCCGCCCTGGATTCCGGCCAGCAGCGCCGCGGCGGCCCGGTTGGTGTCTACCCCGGCGGCGATCTTGCCCTGGTCTTGCATCGAGCGGATACCGGTGGCGATCGCGCCGTGCCAGGTGCTGATCAGCTCGGCGGTGACGGCCTGGGCGCCCGGGGTGGTGCGGCCCACCTCCGACATCAGCACCGCGATCGGGCAGTTCTGCCCCTGGCGCCGGTAGCGGTCCACCACCGCGTCGCGCCAGCGCTGCCAGGCCGCCCACGAGGTCAGCGCCCCCAGATGCGGTTGCTGGTCGTCGAGCACCCGCTGCGACTCCAACCCCGCCACCGCCAACAGCAGCTGGTCCTTGCCGCCGGGGAAGTAATGGAACAGCTGGCTTTTCGAGGTGTGGGTGCGGGCCATGATGTCGTCGAGGGTGGTCAGCGCCACACCGCGGGCGCGGATCTCGGCGGCGGCGCCGTCGATGATGCGTTGCCGGGTGGCCCGCCCCTTGGCGGTCAGTTTCTGGACTTGCAGGTCCATTTTTATCGGCGCAGCATGTGGACCCATGAGTCCAAACACTACGCAATTATCCGGTCGCACAGCACTGGTCACCGGGTCGACCGGCGGCCTGGGAGCCGCCATCGCCACCGCGCTGGCCGCCGACGGCGCCTTCGTCGTTGTCAGCGGGCGGAACAAGGTGCGCGGTGACGCCGTCGTCGCCGAGATCCGGGCGGGCGGCGGCGCGGCCGCGTTTGTCGCCGCCGACCTGGCCGCCGGGCAGGAGGAGATCCGGCGGGTCGCGGCGACGGCCACCGAGGCCGCCGGGGGCCGGCTGGACATCCTGGTGAATAACGCGGCGACCCTGCTGATGCCGACGCCGACCGCGGATATCAGCGAACGCGAGCTGCACGACGTGTTCGCCGTCAACGTGTTCGCCCCGTTTTTGCTGACCGGCGTCATCGCCCCGGAGATGGCCCGCGCCGGTGGCGGCGCCATCGTCAACATCGGCTCCATCACCGGGCTGCACGGGGCCGCGGGGTCGGCGGTCTACTGCGCCAACAAGGCCGCCGTCCACTCGTTCACCAAATCCTGGGCCGACGAGTACGGCCCGGCGGGGGTGCGGGTCAATGCCGTCGCGCCCGGACCGATCGCCACCGAACGCCAGCAGGAGTACGCCGAGCATCTGGAGCCGGTGCTGGCCCGGCTTCCGTCGCGCCGGATGAGCACGCCCGCCGAGGTGGCCGCCGCGGTGGTCTTCCTGGCCGGCGACAACGCCGCCAACATCCATGGGGCCATCCTCAGCGTGGACGGCGGGTGGGCCGCGGTATGAACCGGTTCATGGGGCAACGGGGCCGGAT
>NZ_MLQM01000128.1:0-16189 GCF_001854525.1 Mycobacterium talmoniae | reverse complement strand
GTCCTCCGGCGCCGGCTCCCGAGGATGTGCCGCCGGCCCCCGAGGCCCCGGCCCCGGAGGCACCCGCCCCGGCTCCGAAGCGGGCGTACAGCGTGAACTGGGACGCCATCGCGCAGTGCGAGTCCGGTGGTAACTGGGGCATCGCCACCGGCAACGGCTACTACGGCGGCCTGCAGTTCACCCCCAGCACCTGGCGGGCCAACGGTGGCTCCGGTTCGGCGTCGAGCGCCAGCCGTGAGGAGCAGATCCGGGTCGCCGAGAACGTGCTGCGCACCCAGGGCATCGGCGCCTGGCCGGTCTGCGGCCGTCGCGGCTGACCCCAACGCGTAAACAAAAAGGTGCCGGGCCCCATGGCCCGGCACCTTTTTGTCTCTCGGGCGCGGCGCGGCGGCGTGTGTTACCCAGGAGGCGTGACCACCGCCTTTCACGACCTCGACGACTACCTGGCGCTGCCCCGGGTGTCCGGCCTGGCCGTCTCGGCCGACGGCACCCGGCTGGTGACCACGGTGGCCGAACTCAACGACAAGCGCACCGAGTACATCGCCGCGATCTGGGAACTGGACCCGCACGGCGACCAACCGGCCCGCCGGCTGACCCGCGGCGCGCACGGCGAGTCGTCGCCGGCGTTCACCGCCGACGGCGACCTGCTGTTCGTCTCGGCCCGCGGCAGCGCCGAGGACACCGACAAGCCGCCCGCCGCGCTGTGGCGGCTGCCGTCCGGCGGCGGTGAGGCCAGCGAGGTGCTGGCGATGCCGGGCGGCGTCGCCACGGTGCGCACCGCGGCCCGCGCCGACGCGGCGGTGGTCGGCGCCCCGCTGCTGCCCTCGGCGCGCGACGTCGACGACGACCGGCGGCTGCGGGACCTGCGCAAGGACGCCAAGGTCTCGGCGATCCTGCACAGCGGCTACCCGGTGCGGTTCTGGGACTCCGACCTCGGCCCGGACGAACCCCACCTGGTCGCCGTCGACGGGCCGCGTGACCTCACCCCGCAACCCGGCGCCGCGCTGCGGGAGGCCGGGTTCGACGTCAGCCCCGACGGCCGGTTTGCGGTGACCACCTGGCGGGTGCCCGGACCGGGGCCGACCGAACGCTCGGTGTTGGTGCGGGTGGACCTGGCATCCGGGGACCGCGCCGTGATCGCCGACGCCCCGGCCGCCGACCTCGCGCACCCCGCCATCGCCCCGGACGGGACCGCGGTGGCCTACACCCGGGAAACCCTCGCCAGCCCCGAGCGCGCCCCGCGCACCACCCTGCAGTACCTGCGCTTCGGCGAGCGGCCGGTGACCCTGGCCGCCGACTGGGACCGCTGGCCGTCGTCGGTGACCTGGTCGCGCGACGGCGCCGCGGTGATCGTCACCGCCGACCAGGCCGGCCGCGCCCCGGTGTTCGCCGTCGAGGTCGCCACCGCGACGGTCACCCAACTCACCGGCGACGACTTCGCCTACACCGACGTCGTCGCCGCCCCGGACGGTGTGCTGTACGCCCTGCGCAGCTCGTATGCGGCGCCCCCGCACCCGGTGCGCATCGACCCGGACGGGCGGATCACCGCGCTGCCCTGCGTCGCGGCGCCCGCGCTGCCCGGCACCGTGACCGACGTGGCGGCGACCGCGGCCGACGGCACCCCCGTGCGGTCCTGGCTGGTGTTGCCCGACGGCACCGAGCCGGCACCGCTTTTGCTGTGGATCCACGGCGGCCCGCTGGGCAGCTGGAACAGCTGGTCGTGGCGGTGGAACCCGTGGCTGCTGGCCGCGTGCGGCTACGCGGTGCTGCTGCCCGACCCGGCGCTGTCCACCGGCTACGGCCAGGACTTCGTCCAGCGCGGCTGGGGGGCGTGGGGCGGCCCGCCGTTCACCGACCTGATGGCCGCCACCGACGCGGCCTGCGCCCACCCGGGCGTCGACGCGACCCGCACCGCGGCGATGGGCGGCTCGTTCGGCGGATACATGGCCAACTGGGTGGCCGGCCACACCGACCGGTTCGCCGCGATCGTCAGCCACGCCAGCCTGTGGGCGCTGGACCAATTCGGCCCCACCACCGACCTGGCCTACTACTGGCGCCGGGAGATGACGCCGCAGATGGCCGCCGAGCACTCCCCGCACCGCTTCGTCGGGTCGATCACCACCCCGATGCTGGTCGTCCACGGCGACCACGACTACCGGGTGCCCATCGGTGAGGCGCTGCGGCTGTGGTACGAGCTGCTGGCCGCGTCGGGGCTGCCGGCCGACGACGAGGGCCGCAGCCCGCACCGGTTCTTGTACTTCCCGTCGGAGCACCACTGGGTGCTGGCCCCGCAGCACGCCAAGATCTGGTACCAGACGGTGACCGCGTTCCTGGCCGAACATGTGCTCGGGGACACCGCCGAACGGCCCGAGCTGCTCGGGTAGCGTCGGGGTGGTGACGCAGAGCACGCGGGACTTCGACATTGTGTTGTACGGGGCCACCGGCTTCGTCGGGAAACTGACCGCCGAGTATCTGGCCCGGGCCGGCGGCGACGCCCGCATCGCGCTGGCCGGACGGTCCACCGAACGGCTCGGCGCGATCCGCGACACGCTGGGGGAGTCCGCGCGGGACTGGCCGCTGCTGGTCGCCGACACCGCCACCCCGTCCACCCTGGACGCGATGGCCGCCCGCACCCGGGTGGTCGTCACCACCGTCGGGCCCTACACCCGATACGGGCTGCCGCTGGTCGCCGCGTGCGCGGCGGCCGGCACCGATTACGCCGACCTCACCGGGGAGGCGATGTTCGTCCGCAACAGCATCGACTTGCACCACAAGCAGGCCGTCGACACCGGCGCCCGGATTGTGCACGCCTGCGGGTTCGATTCCATTCCGTCGGATCTGAGCGTGTACGCGCTGTACCGGGCGGCGCGCGACGACGACGCCGGCGAACTGCTGGACACCAACTTCGTGCTGCGCAGCTTTTCCGGCGGGGTCTCCGGCGGCACCGTCGCCTCGATGCTGGAAGTGCTGCAGGCCGCCTCCAGTGACCCGGAAGCGCGCCGGTTGCTGGCCGATCCCTACACGCTCAGCGGTGACCGCGGCGCCGAACCCGAGCTGGGTCCGCAACCGGATCTGCCGTGGCGGCGGGGCCGCGACATCGCCCCGGAGCTGGCCGGGGCGTGGACCGCCGGATTCCTGATGGCGCCGTACAACACCCGAATTGTGCGGCGCAGCAACGCATTACTGGATTGGGCGTACGGCCGGCGGTTCCGCTACGCCGAGCACATGAGCGTCGGCTCCTCGCCGGTGGCGCCGGCCGCGTCGGCGCTGGTCACCGGGGCCGGCAACGCGGCATTCGGGTTGGGCAGCAGGTTTTTCCGGTTATTGCCGCGCCGGCTGGTGGCCCGGCTGGCGCCCCAACCGGGCACCGGCCCCAGCGAGACCCGCCGCGAGCAAGGCTATTACCGCGTCGAGACGTACACCACCACGACCACCGGCGCCCGCTACGTGGCGCGCATGGCGCAGCAGGGCGACCCCGGCTACAAGGCCACCTCGGTGCTGCTGGGCGAGTGCGGGCTGGCGCTGGCGCTGGACCGCGACCAGTTGCCCGACCGCCTCGGGGTGCTGACCCCGGCGGCGGCCCTCGGCGACGCGCTGCTGGCCCGGTTCCCCGCGGCGGGGGTATCGCTGCAAACCGACCGGCTGGCGTGAGCCGCCCGGCGGAAACCCTGTCGACCAAGATCGGTTGGACTACTGTCATCACCGAGTCGGAAACAACATCCCAGCAACGAAGGTGGATTCGCCATGGCCGGTCTTGATGATCTTTTCGCCCAGATTCCCGTGCAAGACATCGCCAACAAGCTCGGCGCCGACGAGGGTGAGGTCAACAGCGCCATCCAAACGCTGATACCGGTGCTGGTCGGCGGCCTGCAGGAGAACGCGCAGGACCCCGACCACGCCAGCGAGATCGAGTCCGCGGCCAGCAGCCACGCCGCCCGCGGCCTGCTCGACTCCGGCGTCGCGGTGGACCAGGTCGACCAAAACGACGGCCAGAAGGCGATCGCGAAGATCTTCGGCGGCAACGACACCGGCCAGGTCGCCGCGGCCTTGGCCGGCGGCGGCGCCGGCAACAGCGACCTGCTCAAGCAGTTGCTGCCGATCCTGGCCCCGATCGTGCTGGCCTACATCGGCAAGCAGATGGGCCAAAAGAGTGCGCCCGAGCCCGCGCAGCAGTCGTCCGGCGGGGTGCTCGGCGACGTGCTGGGCAGCATCCTGGGTGGGGCCGCCGGCGGCAGCAAGTCGTCGGGCAGCATCCTGGGCAACATCTTGGGGGGTAAAGCCGGCGGGGCGATCGGCGACATCCTCGGTGGCCTGCTCGGCGGCAAAAAGTAGTCTCGCCGCCCCGTTGAGATTGCGCTGAGGGTCGTGGTCGGGCCGCTGGGCGCAGCCCTGCGCGCAATCTCAACGGCCGTCGGGCGGCGGTGGGCGAACACCCTGCGGCGTCGGCTCGGCGGGGCTCCATAGAATTGACCGGTGACCGCGACCCCGAACCCCGCCCCCGACGCCCTACCCAAGTCGTGGGATCCGAGTGTCGAGGGCGCCATCTACCAGCGCTGGGTCGACGCCGGCTACTTCACCGCCGACCCGACCAGCGACAAGCCCGGGTACTCCATTGTGCTGCCGCCGCCGAACGTGACCGGCAGCCTGCACATGGGGCATGCGCTGGATCACACCCTGATGGACGCGCTGACCCGGCGCAAGCGGATGCAGGGCTACGAGGTGCTGTGGCTGCCGGGCATGGACCACGCCGGCATCGCCACCCAAAGCGTGGTGGAAAAGCAGCTGGCGGTGGACGGCAAAACCAAAGAGGACTTCGGCCGTGAGCTGTTCATCGACAAGGTGTGGGACTGGAAGCGCGACTCCGGGGGCACCATCGGCGGCCAGATGCGTCGGCTCGGTGACGGGGTGGACTGGAGCCGCGACCGGTTCACCATGGACGACGGCCTGTCCCGCGCGGTGCGCACCATCTTCAAACGGCTCTACGACGCCGGGCTGATCTATCAGGCCGAGCGGCTGGTCAACTGGTCGCCGGTGCTGGAAACCGCCATCTCCGACCTCGAAGTCAAATACGAAGACGTCGAAGGCGAATTGGTGTCGTTCCGGTACGGCTCGCTCGACGATGCGCAGCCGCACATCGTGGTGGCCACCACCCGGGTCGAGACCATGCTCGGTGATACCGCCATCGCCGTGCACCCCGACGACGACCGCTACCGGCACCTGGTCGGCGCCACGCTGCCGCACCCGTTCGTGGACCGGGAACTGCGCATCGTGGCCGACGAGCACGTCGACCCCGAATTCGGCACCGGCGCAGTCAAAGTCACACCCGCCCACGACCCCAACGACTTCGAGATCGGGCTGCGGCACAACCTGCCGATGCCGTCGATCCTGGACACCAAGGCCCGCATCGTCGACACCGGAACCGAATTCGACGGCATGGACCGGTTCGAGGCCCGGGTGGCGGTGCGCGAGAAGCTCGCCGCGCAGGGCCGGGTGGTGGCGGAGAAGCGCCCCTATCTGCACAGCGTCGGGCATTCCGAACGCAGCGGCGAGGTCATCGAGCCGCGGCTGTCGATGCAGTGGTGGGTCAACGTCTCCAAACTGGCCAGGGCCGCCGGCGACGCGGTGCGCAACGGGGACACCGTGATTCACCCCAAGAGCCTGGAGCCGCGCTGGTTCGCCTGGGTCGACGACATGCACGACTGGTGCATCTCGCGGCAGCTGTGGTGGGGGCATCGCATCCCGATCTGGCACGGCCCGGACGGCGAAAAGGTGTGCGTCGGGCCCGACGACACCCCGCCGGAGGGCTTCGAGCAGGACCCCGACGTGCTGGACACCTGGTTTTCCTCGGCGCTGTGGCCGTTTTCCACCATGGGCTGGCCCGAGCGCACCCCGGAGTTGGAAAAGTTCTATCCGACCAGCGTTTTGGTTACCGGCTACGACATCCTGTTCTTCTGGGTGGCCCGGATGATGATGTTCGGCACCTTCGTCGGCGACGACGACGCCATCACCCTCGGCGGCACCCGCGGGCCGCAGGTGCCGTTCACCAACGTGTTTCTGCACGGGCTGATCCGCGACGAGTTCGGCCGCAAGATGAGCAAGTCGCGGGGCAACGGCATCGACCCGCTGGACTGGGTGGAGCTGTTCGGGGCCGACGCGCTGCGGTTCACCCTGGCCCGCGGCGCCAGCCCGGGCAGCGACTTGAGCATCGGCGAAGACCACGCCCGCGCCGCCCGCAACTTCGTCACCAAGCTGTTCAACGCCACCCGGTTCGCGCTGCTCAACGGCGCCGCCGTGGCGCCGCTGCCCGACCTCGCCGACCTCACCGACGCCGACCGGTGGATCCTGGGGCGGTTGGAACAGGTTCGCGCCGAAGTGGATTCGGCGTTCGACGGCTACGAGTTCAGCCGGGCCTGCGAGGCGCTGTACCACTTCACCTGGGACGAGTTCTGCGACTGGTATGTGGAGCTGGCCAAGGCGCAGCTGGCCGACGGGCATCAGCACACCACGGCGGTGCTGGCCGCCGTGCTGGACACCCTGCTGCGGCTGCTGCACCCGGTGATCCCGTTCGTCACCGAAACCCTGTGGCAGGCGCTCACCGGGTCCGAGTCGCTGGTCATCGCCGACTGGCCGGCGTCGTCCGGGATCACACTGGATCCGGTTGCCGCCCAACGCATCACCGATATGCAAAAGCTGGTGACCGAGGTGCGCCGGTTCCGCAGCGATCAGGGCCTGCGGGACCGGCAGAAGGTGCCGGCCCGGCTGGCCGGGGTCGAGCAGGCCGACCTGGCCACCCAGGTGGCCGCGGTGGCCTCCCAGGCCTGGCTCACCGAAGCCGGCCCGGATTTCCGGCCGTCGGCGACGGTGGAGGTCCGGCTGGGCGCCGGCACCGTGGTCGTCGAACTCGACACGTCGGGCACCGTCGACGTCGCCGCCGAACGCCGCCGGCTGGAAAAGGACCTGGCCGCCGCCGAAAAGGAGCTGGCGACCACGTCGGGCAAGCTCGGCAACGACGCGTTCGTGTCCAAGGCGCCCGCCGACGTCGTCGACAAGATCCGCGGCCGCCAGCAGCTGGCCCGCGACGAAGTGCAGCGGATCACGGCGCGCCTCGCGGACCTGGCATGACCGAACCCACCCCGGACGAGATCGCCGCGCTGCTGCAGGTCGAACACCTGCTGGACCAGCGCTGGGGCGAAACCAAGATCGAGCCGAGCCTGACCCGGATCAACGCGCTGTTGGACCTGCTCGGCTCCCCGCAGCGGGCCTACCCGTCGATCCACGTCGCCGGCACCAACGGCAAAACGTCGGTGGCCCGGATGGTCGACGCGCTGCTGACCGCGCTGCACCGGCGCACCGGGCGCACCACCAGCCCGCACCTGCAATCCGCGGTGGAACGCATCTCCATTGACGGCCAACCGATTACCCCCGCCCAGTACGTGGCCACCTACGCCGAGATCGAGCCGTTCGTGCAGATGGTCGACGCGCAGTCGCAGGCCGACGGCGGCCCGGCGATGAGCAAATTCGAGGTGCTCACCGGGATGGCGTTCGCCGCGTTCGCCGACGCCCCGGTCGAGGTCGCGGTCATCGAGGTCGGCCTGGGTGGGCGCTGGGACGCCACCAACGTGGTCAACGCGCCGGTGGCCGTCATCACCCCGATCGGCATCGACCACGTCGACTACCTCGGCCCCGACCTGGCCGGGATCGCCGCGGAGAAGGCCGGCATCATCGCCAAATCCGAGGGCGAGGTGGACACCGTCGCGGTCATCGGCCAGCAGGTGCCGGAGGTGATGGAGGTGCTGTTGAGCCACGCGGTGCGCGCCGACGCCGCCGTGGCGCGGGAGAACTCCGAGTTCGCGGTGCTGGACCGCACCGTCGCCGTCGGCGGGCAGCTGCTGACGCTGCAGGGGCTGGGCGGGGTGTACCCCGAGCTGTTCCTGCCGCTGCACGGGGAACATCAGGCGCACAACGCGGCGCTGGCGCTGGCGGCGGTGGAGGCCTTCTTCGGCGCCGGGGCCGAGCGTCAACTCGACGTCGACGCGGTGCGGGCCGGGTTCGCCGCGGTGACCAGCCCGGGTCGGCTGGAACGGATGCGCAGCGCGCCGACGGTGTTCATCGACGCCGCGCACAACCCGGCCGGGGCGGCCGCGTTGGCACAGGCGCTGGCCGCCGAATTCGACTTCCGTTACCTGGTGGGGGTCCTCAGCGTGCTGGCCGACAAGGATGTCGACGGCATCCTGGCCGCGCTGGAACCGGCGTTCGACCAGGTCGTCGTCACCCACAACGGCTCGCCGCGGGCGCTGGACGTCCCGGAGCTGGCGTTGGCCGCCGAACAGCGGTTCGGTCCGGACCGGGTGCACACCGCCGACACCCTGCCCGATGCCATCGAGGTCGCCACCGCCCTGGTGGAAGAGGCGGGGGAGGCGGGCGGTGCGTCCGGGACCGGGATCGTCATCACCGGCTCGGTGGTCACCGCCGGGGCCGCCCGCACCCTGTTCGGTCGGGATCCGGCATGACCGGGCCAGCGACGATGCAGAGCGCAGCGATGCCGAGGAGTGGCCCGCAATGACTCAGCAGCCGGGGTCGGTGGACCCGTGGAAGAGTTTCCGCGGGGTCATGGCCGGCACCTTGATCCTGGAGGCGATCGTGGTGCTGCTGGCGCTGCCGGTGGTCGGGGCGGTCGGCGGCGGGCTGAGCGCGGCGTCGCTGGTGTACCTGATCGGCCTGGCGGTGGTGTTGCTGGCATTGGCGGGCGTGCAGGGCCGCCCATGGGCGATCTGGGCGAACCTGGCCGTGCAACTGGTGCTGATCGCCGGCTTCCTCATCTACCCGGCCGTCGGTGTCGTCGGGCTGCTGTTCGCCGGGGTGTGGGCGCTGATCGCCTACTTCCGCGCCGAGGTGCTGCGCCGGCAGCGCCGCGGCCTTTTACCCGGGCAGCAGCGCCCGGGGGACTGACCCGCCCAGGTACGCTGTCCGCCGTTGCCGCCAGCGACGATGCAGTGGGGGCACCCCGGTGACGGGGACGACATGATGTGGAGGAGCGGCGCGTGGCTACCGAGCGGACCCTAGTGTTGATCAAGCCCGACGGCGTGCAGCGGCGCCTGGTGGGGGAGATCCTCAAACGCATCGAAGACAAGGGCCTGTCCCTCGCGGCGCTGGAGCTGCGCGACGTCGGCGACGAGCTGGCCCGCCAGCACTACGCCGAACACGAGGGCAAGTCGTTCTTCGGCTCGCTGCTGGAGTTCATCACCTCCGGCTCGGTGGTGGCCGCGGTGGTGGAAGGACCGCACGCCATCGCCGCGTTTCGGCAGATCGCGGGCGGCACCGACCCGGTGCAGCAGGCCACGCCCGGCACGATCCGCGGCGACTTCGGGCTGGAAACCCAGTTCAACCTGGTCCACGGCTCCGACTCACCGGAGTCCGCGCAGCGCGAGATCGCGCTGTGGTTCCCGGGGCGTTAAGCCCCGCCGAGCAGCCCTCGCGCAGCCCCGCCGAGCAGACGCAAATTCGCACGATCCGGCCCGGATCTATGCGAATCTGCGTCTGCTCGCGGTCGGGTGGCCGGCCCCGGGATGCCGCACTTGGTCCGGATCGGCCGGCCGGTGTGGGATACTGGCCGAGGGTGAACGTCACCGGACCGGTGGCGAACATCCGAATGAAGACTCAGACGAGCGCGACCACCGCCGACCGCGGTGCGGCGCCGACCGTCCAGCCGTCATTCAGCCAGGCACCGAGTGAGCTCCACCGAGCCGCTCGGGGCGAGACCACCACAAGCCCGGGAGCAGTTTTTCCGGGTACATAGCGGAAGCCCTCGCGTGGCCGCGTCAACACGACGCGCCCGGGGGCTTGAGGAGACTTAAGTGGCCGACGATGCCCTATTTGACGAAGTATCAGCACAGCCCACATCGCAGGAGGACCTGCCCGAGCGGCTGAGGGTGCACTCCCTGGCGCGGGTGCTGGGCACCACCAGCCGGCGGGTGCTCGACGCGCTCGCCGAACTGGACGGGCGGGTGCGCAGCGCGCACTCCAGCGTCGATCGGGTCGACGCGGTCCGGGTGCGCGACCTGCTGGGCGCCGCCGCGCCGGTGCCCGCGGCCGAGCCGGAGCCGGTCGACGTGGCCGAGCCGGAGGCGGCCCCCGCCGAGGTGGCCGCGCCCGCTCCGGCCGAGCCGGAGTCCCGGCTGATGCTGGAGACCACCGCGGTGCACGCCGCCTACATGCCGCTGTTCGTCGCCCCGCAACCGGTGCGGGCCGACGCCGAGGACGCCGAGGACGACGACGAGGCGGAGGAGGGCGCCGAGGAGGGCGAGGACTCCGACGAGCGGCCGGCCAACAAGCGGCGCCGGCGCGGGCGGCGCGGCCGCGGCCGCGGCCGCGGCGACCAGGGCGGATCGGAGGAGTCCGGCGACGGCGACGCGACCGACGCGGACAGCTCCGACGAGGACACCGAGGACAAGGACGACGGCGACGAGGAAGAGGCCGGCACCGCCGAGACCGGCAGCCGGCGGCGCCGCCGGCGGCGGCGCCGCAAATCGGGCTCCGGCGACGACGACACCCCGTCCTCCGACGATCCGCCGAACACCGTCGTGCACGAGCGCACCCCGCGCAAAGCCGACAAGGACTCCGACAACAACGAGATCCAGGGCATCAACGGCTCGACCCGGCTGGAGGCCAAACGGCAGCGCCGCCGCGACGGCCGCGACGCCGGCCGGCGTCGCCCGCCCATCCTGAGCGAGGCCGAGTTCTTGGCCCGGCGCGAGGCCGTCGAGCGGGTGATGGTGGTGCGCGACAAGGTCCGCACCGAGCCCCCGCACCGGGGCGCGCGCTACACCCAGATCGCGGTGCTGGAGGACGGCGTCGTCGTCGAGCATTTCGTGACGTCGGCGGCGTCGACGTCGCTGGTCGGCAACATCTACCTGGGCATCGTGCAAAACGTGCTGCCCTCGATGGAGGCGGCGTTCGTCGACATCGGCCGCGGGCGCAACGGCGTGCTGTACGCCGGCGAGGTGAACTGGGAGGCCGCCGGGCTGGGCGGGGCCAACCGCAAGATCGAGCAGGCCCTCAAACCCGGCGACTATGTCGTCGTGCAGGTCAGCAAGGATCCGGTCGGGCACAAGGGCGCCCGGCTGACCACCCAGGTGTCGCTGGCCGGGCGCTACCTGGTCTACGTGCCGGGCGCGTCGTCGACCGGGATCAGCCGCAAGCTGCCCGACACCGAACGGCAGCGGCTCAAGGAGATCCTGCGCGAGGTGGTGCCCGCCGACGCCGGGGTGATCATCCGCACCGCGTCCGAGGGCGTCAAAGAGGAGGACATCCGCGCCGACGTCACCCGGCTGCAGGAGCGCTGGAGCCAGATCGACGCCACCGCCGCCGAGACCAAGGAGAAGGCCGCCGGCGCCGCCGTCGCGCTCTACGAGGAACCCGATGTGCTGGTCAAGGTCATCCGCGACCTGTTCAACGAGGACTTCTCCGAGCTGATCGTCGCCGGGACCGACGCGTGGACGACGATCACCGACTACGTCAACGCGGTGGCCCCGGAACTGGTGTCCAAACTGACCAAGTACGAACCGCCGGCCGGGCCGGACGGCCAGCCCGGGCCGGACGTGTTCGCGGTGCACCGCATCGACGAACAGCTGGCCAAGGCGATGGACCGCAAGGTGTGGCTGCCCTCGGGCGGCACCTTGGTGATCGACCGGACCGAGGCGATGACGGTCGTCGACGTCAACACCGGCAAGTTCACCGGCTCCGGCGGCAACCTGGAGCAGACCGTCACCAAGAACAACCTGGAGGCGGCCGAGGAGATCGTGCGCCAGCTGCGGCTGCGCGACATCGGCGGCATCGTGGTCATCGACTTCATCGACATGGTGCTGGAATCCAACCGGGATCTGGTGCTGCGCCGGCTGACCGAGGCGCTGGCCCGCGACCGCACCCGCCACCAGGTGTCGGAGGTGACCTCGCTGGGGTTGGTGCAGCTGACCCGGAAACGGTTGGGCACCGGGCTGGTCGAGGCGTTCTCCACGTCGTGCCCGCACTGCGCGGGCCGCGGCATCATGCTGCACACCGATCCCGTCGACTCCACCACGCCGGGACGCAAATCCGAGTCCGGCGGCGGTCGGCGCGGCAAGCGGACCAAGAAGAGCAAGGCCGAGGAGCCGACGGTGGCCAAGGTGCCGCCGCACGTCCCCGGCGAGCACCCGATGTTCAAGGCGATGGCGGCCGCCAACGGTAAGCACGACGACGAGGAGTCCGCCGAGTCCGGTGAACCGCGTCCCGCGGACGAAACGCCGACGGCCGAGGCCGAGGAACGCGTCGAGGAGCAGAAGACCGAGCAGCAGGTCGCCCGGGAGGTCGCCGAGGACGACCTGGTCGACACCGACGAGGACGAGTTCGACGAGGACACCGACGAGGACGAGGACACCGACGAGGACGAGGACGAGGTCGACCTCGACGACGAGGACGATGAGGACTTCGACGAGGATCTCGACGTCATCGACGACTCCGAGGACTCCGACGAGGGCGACTCCGAGGACTCCGAGGAGGAGGACGCCGAGGTGAGCGTCACCGTGTCGGCGCCCGCGCGCCCGCGGCGGCGCCGCGCCGCCGCCCGCCCCGCCGGCCCGCCGACTCATGAGGACTAGCGGCGGGTCGCCGCCGCTGGACGGGGGCGGTTTGACCCCGTAGCCGCTGGTCAAGTACCCTTGAGCAGTTGTCGCCAGGACCGGCTATCCGCTGGCCGGCGACGGCGGGATACCCAACGAACCCGCACCCCCGACCCGTGCGCGCAGCCGACCGGTAGCGCGCGCCCGCAGAGCAGAGGAAGCGATGGCGACGTACGCAATCGTCAAGACCGGCGGCAAACAGTACAAGGTTGCCGTCGGTGACGTGGTCAAGGTCGAGAAGCTGGACTCCGAGCCCGGCGCATCGGTGTCGCTGCCGGTGGCCCTGGTGGTCGACGGGGCGAAAGTCACCACCGACGCCAAGGCACTGGCCAAGGTGGCGGTGACCGGTGAGGTGCTCGAGCACACCAAGGGCCCCAAGATCCGCATCCACAAGTTCAAGAACAAGACCGGCTACCACAAGCGGCAGGGTCACCGTCAGCAGTTGACCGTGCTCAAGGTCACCGGCATCAAGTAGGCGAGGGAGCGAACGAGATGGCACACAAGAAGGGCGCTTCCAGCTCGCGCAACGGCCGCGATTCCGCCGCCCAGCGGCTCGGCGTCAAGCGGTTCGGGGGCCAGGTCGTCAAGGCCGGCGAGATCCTGGTGCGGCAGCGGGGTACTCATTTCCACCCGGGCACTAACGTCGGCCGCGGCGGCGACGACACGCTGTTCGCCAAGGAGGCCGGGGCCGTGGAATTCGGCCTCAAACGCGGCCGCAAGACGGTCAACATCGTCCCGGTGGCCTAGCGGCTGGCCCTTGGCTTCGCGAACGTGCACCCAGGGCGGGAATCAGGGCCAAATTTCGCCATGACTGCACGTTCGGCGAGCGAGAGGAACCGCGATGCCGCGATTTGTCGACCGCGTCGTGATCGATGTGCGCGCGGGCTCCGGCGGGAACGGCTGCGCCTCGGTGCACCGCGAGAAATTCAAACCGCTGGGCGGTCCGGACGGCGGTAACGGCGGGCGGGGCGGCAGCGTGGTGCTGGTCGTCGACCCGCAGGTGCACACCCTGCTGGACTTCCACTTCCGGCCGCACATCGCCGCCCCGAACGGCAAGCAGGGCATGGGCGGTAACCGCGACGGGGCCGCCGGTGCCGATCTGGAAGTCAAGGTTCCCGACGGCACCGTGGTGCTCGACGAGCAGGGCCGGCTGCTGGCCGACTTGGTCGGCGCCGGAACCCGTTTCGAGGCCGCGGCCGGTGGTCGCGGCGGACTGGGCAATGCCGCGCTGGCGTCGCGCGCCCGCAAGGCACCCGGCTTCGCGCTGCTGGGCGAGAAGGGCCAGGCCCGCGACCTCACCCTGGAGCTGAAGACCGTCGCCGACGTCGGCCTGGTCGGCTTCCCGTCGGCCGGGAAATCGTCACTGGTGTCCGCGATTTCGGCGGCCAAACCCAAGATCGCCGACTACCCGTTCACCACCCTGGTGCCGAACCTGGGGGTGGTGTCGGCCGGTGAGCACACCTTCACCGTCGCCGACGTGCCCGGCCTGATCCCGGGTGCCTCGGCCGGGCGCGGGCTGGGGCTGGACTTTCTGCGGCACATCGAGCGCTGCGCGGTGCTGGTGCATGTCATCGACTGCGCCACCGCCGAGCCGGGCCGTGACCCGATCTCCGACATCGACGCGCTGGAAGCCGAACTGGCCGCCTATCAGCCGACGCTGCAGGGGGATTCGGCGCTGGGTAACCTCGCCGAACGCCCCCGGGCGGTGGTGCTCAACAAGATTGACGTGCCCGACGCGCGGGAACTCGCCGAGTTCGTCCGCGACGACATCACGGCCGCCCGCGGCTGGCCGGTGTTCGAGGTGTCCACCGTCACCCGGGACGGGTTGCGGCCGTTGACGTTCGCGTTGTGGGAGATGGTCGCGGCCTACCGTGCCGCCCAGCCGCCGCCGGTGGCGCGCCGGCCGGTGATCCGCCCGGTCCCCGTCGACGAGACCGGGTTCACCGTGGAATCTGACGGTCACGGCGGCTTTGTGGTGCACGGGGCCCGGCCCGAACGCTGGATCAACCAAACCAATTTCGACAACGACGAGGCGGTCGGCTACCTGGGGGACCGGCTGGCGCGCCTGGGCGTCGAGGACGAACTGCTGCGGCTGGGCGCCAAACCCGGCTGCGCGGTCACCATCGGGGAGATGACCTTCGACTGGGAGCCGGCCACCCCGGCCGGTGTCGACGTCGCGATGTCCGGGCGCGGCACCGACACCCGGCTGGACCGCACCGACCGGGTCGGCGCCGCCGAACGCAAAGCCGCGCGGAAGGCCCGCCGCGAGCATGAGTAGCGCCGGCGACGATGCAGAGCGCAGCGATGAGGAGGAGCGGCGCCGATGACTAGCGCCCGGGAGGCGGTGCGCGGCGCGCGCAGCCTGGTTGTCAAGGTCGGCACCACCGCACTGACCACGCCGACCGGGGTGTTCGACGCCGGGCGGCTGGCGTCGCTGGCCGAGGCGATCGAGGCCCGCATGAGCGCCGGCTCCGACGTCGTCATCGTGTCATCCGGGGCGATCGCGGCCGGCATCGAACCGCTGGGGCTGTCCAAGCGCCCCACCGATCTGGCCACCAAACAGGCCGCCGCCAGCGTGGGCCAGGTCGCCCTGGTCAATTCGTGGAGCGCGGTGTTCGCCCGCTACCAGCGCACCGTCGGGCAGGTGCTGCTCACCGCGCACGACATCGCGATGCGGGTTCAGCACACCAACGCCCAACGCACCCTGGATCGGCTGCGGGCGCTGCACGCGGTGGCCATCGTCAACGAAAACGACACGGTGGCCACCAACGAGATCCGGTTCGGCGACAACGACCGGCTCTCGGCGCTGGTGGCGCACCTGGTCGGCGCCGACGCGCTGGTGCTGCTGTCCGATATCGACGGCCTCTACGACGCCGACCCGCGCAAAGGGGACGCCCGGTTCATCCCCGAGGTGTCCGGGCCCGCCGACCTGGACGGGGTGGTGGCCGGGCAGAGCAGCCACCTGGGCACCGGGGGGATGGCCTCCAAGCTGTCGTCGGCGCTGCTGGCCGCCGACGCCGGGGTGCCGGTGCTGCTGGCCGCGGCCGCCGACGCCGCCGCCGCGCTGGGCGACGCCTCGGTCGGCACGGTGTTCGCCGCCCGGGCGAACCGGATGTCGGCGCGGAAGTTCTGGGTGCGCTACGCGGCCGACGCCGCCGGGGCGGTGACGCTGGACGCCGGGGCGGTCGAGGCGGTGCTGGGCCGGCGGCGGTCGCTGCTGCCGGCCGGAATCACCGCGGTGACGGGCCGGTTCGCCGGCGGCGACGTCGTCGAACTGTGCGGGCCGGACGGGGCGGTGGTGGCGCGCGGCGTGGTGGCCTACGACGCCACCGAACTGGCCACCATGATCGGCCGCTCCACCTCCGAGCTGCCCGCCGAGCTGCGTCGCCCCGCCGTGCACGCCGACGACCTGGTCGCGGTGTAGCGGCGCTGCGCAAAACTGCGCCGACTGTGCGGTTTCATACGCTTTTCGGCGGCGGAGCGTATGAAAACGCACAACCGGGAGTGCGGTTGGTGTGTCAGGCGGCGGGGGGGTG
>NZ_MLQM01000127.1:0-16198 GCF_001854525.1 Mycobacterium talmoniae | reverse complement strand
GCGCACCAGCAGCACCACGATCAGCAGCCAGGCCAGCAGCACCCCCAGACCGATCAGCACCACCCGCCAGCTCGGTCGTCCCCCGGCCCCGACGGTGCCCTCGGCGAGTTCGGCCGAGCCGCGCGGCAACGTGCGCCGATCCCGCAGCCGCACGATCAGGGACACCGCGAGGATCGCCACCGTCACGCTGAGCAGCGCCGCCATCGCGAACGCCGAGCCCGGGTGCTCCGGCGGGTGCCGGGCGCGCCGCCCGGAGTCGGGCAGGTAGCCGCGCAGCGCGGCGGCACCGAGCACCAAGAGCACGATCAGGGCGAGCACCCGCCCCGTCGGCTTGTCAATACCGGGCATCGGCCACACCACTCGACTGGGTCGCGCGCCGCGGTTGCGGCACCCCCATCCTGGCACGCCGGCCGCTGCGGGCGGCCGGAATGCGACGACGCCCCCGCCGGGCGGTCCGCCGCTAGCTGTCGGTTTTCTCGTCGTGGCCGCCGAACTGCTTGCGCATCGCCGAGAGCGCCTTGTCGGCGAACTCACCGAGGCGCCGCGAGGCGAACCGGTAGTACAGCGCGGCCGACAGCACCGGTGCCGGGACGCCTTCGGCGATGGCGGCGATGGTGGTCCATCAGCCCTCCCCGGGGTGGGCGACCCGCCCGGAGAACTCGGTCAGGTCCGGGGACTCGCGCATCGCGATCGCGGTCAGGTCCAGCAGCCAGGAGCCGATCACGCTGCCGCGGCGCCACAACTCGGTGACCTCCGGGATGTCGATCGTGTACTGGTAAAACTCGGGGTCGGTCAGCGGCGCGGTCTCGGCGTCCCCCTGCTGCACGCGGGTGCCGACGTCGGCGTTGCGCAGGATGTTCAGTCCCTCCGCGAGCGAGGCCATCATCCCGTACTCGATGCCGTTGTGCACCATCTTGACGAAGTGCCCCGCCCCGGACGGGCCGCAGTGCAAGTAGCCCTTCTCCGCTTGCGCGATCTCGCCGTCGCGGCCCGGGGTGCGCGGTGCGGCCTCGACCCCAGGCGCCACGCTGGCGAAGATCGGCTCGGCGTGCGCGAACGCGTCGGCGTCGCCGCCGACCATCAGACAGTAGCCGCGTTCCCGCCCCCACACGCCGCCGCTGGTGCCGCAGTCCAGCAGACGGATCTTGCTCTCGGACAGCAGCTTTGCGTGCTTAATGTCGTCGCGGTAGTAGGAGTTGCCGCCGTCGATGACGATATCGCCGGGCTCCAGGGCCCCGGCCAGCTCCTCGATCACCCCGGTGGTGATCGTCCCGGCCGGCACCATCACCCACACCACGCGGGGGGCGCTGAGCTTGGTGGCCAGCTCGGCCAGCGAGGCCACCCCGGTGATCTTGTCGTCCCCGGCCATCGCGGTGACCGCGTCGGGATTGTGGTCATAGACCACGCATTCGTGTCCGTCGTTGACGACCCGGCGCACGATGTTGGCACCCATCCGGCCCAGACCGATCATCCCTAGCTGCATGTTCGTCTGTTCTCCTTACTTCGACGGGTGATTGTTTCCCGGCATCCACGGCTCGTGCCAGCTTTGGTGACCGCGCAGCAGCGTGTGCGCCGCCTCGGGGCCCCACGAACCCGGCTCATAGCGATGGACCTCGCCGGGGCTGTCGAGCAGGGGCTGCACGATGCGCCAGGTCTCCTCGATGCTGTCTTCGCGCGCGAACAGTTGACGATCCCCGGTCAGCCCGGCGTGCAGCAGCCGCTCGTAGGGCCGGATCGGTTCACCAAGCTCCGCCGTGAACGCGGAGTCC
Organism: Mycobacterium talmoniae; assembly: GCF_001854525.1. NCBI lineage: Bacteria > Bacillati > Actinomycetota > Actinomycetes > Mycobacteriales > Mycobacteriaceae > Mycobacterium > Mycobacterium talmoniae. The sequence continues at coordinate 14,429 of NZ_MLQM01000127.1, read as the reverse complement.
AGGTGGACGTCGCGCCACGAGTCACCGTCTTGAGCCACCAACTGCAGGCGCAACCCGGGATCCGGATCGATGCGCAGCACGATTTGGTTGCGCTGCGCCCGTTCCCGCTTGGGCAAGAACGCCAGGGCGGGAACGCGGCGGGTGAACAGCCGAACCTCGGTCACCTTCTCCGGCAGCGCCTTACCGGCCCGCAGGAAGATCGGCACCCCGGCCCAGCGCCAGTTGTCGATCTCCATGCGCAGCGCGACGAAGGTTTCGGTCTGCGAGTTGGCGGCCACGCCGTCGATCTCGGTATAGCCCGCGTACTGGCCCCGGACGTAATGGGCGGGATCCAGTTCGGGCATCGCGCGGAACACCTCGGCCCGCTTGTCGTTGAGGTCGTCGGCGCTCGGGCCGACCGGCGGCTCCATCGCAACCAGGGCGAGCACCTGCAACAGGTGGTTTTGCACGACATCGCGTAACGTGCCCACGGCGTCGTAGAAGCTGCCCCGGTCCTCCACCCCGAAGTTTTCGGCCATGGTGATGTGGATTTCGGCGATGCTGCGGCGGTCCCAGATCTCGGCGAGCGTGGTGTTGGCGAACCGCAGGTACTCCAGTTCGACCACCGGTTGCTTGCCCAGGAAGTGATCGACCCGCAGGATCTGATCCTCGCGCAGCACCGCCCGCAGCCGGGTGTTGAGCTCGATCGCCGACGTCAGGTCGTGGCCGAAGGGTTTCTCCACCGCCACCCGGGCGCGCTCCAGCAGTCCCGCCTTGCCGAGGTTCTCCACGATCGGCGCGAACAGCGACGGCGGCATCTCCAGGTAGTACAGCGGCCGGCGGTCCGAACCGACCTGTTTGGCCAACGCGTCGTACAGTGCGGGGTCGGTGACGTCGCCGTGCAGGTACGACAGCCGCTCGGCTAGCCGACCGAACACCTCCTCGTCGATCTCCTCGGCCGCGCCGATCGACTCCCGGGCCCGGTTGACCAACTGCTCGACGGTCATGTCGTCGCTGGCCACGCCCAGTATCGGACAGTCCAGCACCTTGCGGCGCTCCAGCCGATACAGGGCGCGGAAGGTCATCTTGCGGGCTAGATCCCCGGTAATTCCGAAGATCACCAGTAGGTCCGAGGGATGTCCGTCGTGCTCGGCCAAGCCGCCTCCTCCACCGAAATCTTTTACCCACCAGCGCACGCACCAGACCACCCCCCGCGGCAGCCAGGCTCCACACTAGACACGCGGGTTTGACCCGACAACCGTCCGCCGTCGCCGCGGCGCTAGACACACTCGCGAACCATGCCGAGGAATTCCGCGGCAGCCGGTGACGGCGGCCGCTCGGCGGGGGTGACCACGACAAGCTCCCAGGGGATCGCGGGATCGGTGTTCACGGCGACGACGCGCTCGGCCCCCTTCAGGATCGACGGCGGCAAGAACGCGATGGCCATCCCGCTGCCCACCAAGTCGACCAGGTCGCTCAGCGCGTCGGCTTCGCAGCAAATGTGGCGGTTGAGACCGACCGCGGCGCAACTCGCGTCGATCCGGGTGCGGATCGCGTACTTCTTGCGCATCGCGACGAACTCACGGCACCCCAGGTCGGCGAGCGCGACGACCTGCCGTCCGGCCAGCGGGTCGTCGCACGACACGGCGAGCACCAGGGATTCGGCACACAACGACAGCTCGTCGACCCGACGTGGATCGAACGGATGGTTAACGAAGGCCAGGTCCAACTCGCCTGCCACCGTTGCCCGGACCATCCCGTCGATGGTGCCGCGCTTCAGGGTCAATCCCACCCCGGGATGGCGCTGGTGATAGCGCAGCAACAGCGCGGCCAGGTCGATGCTGCCGAGGGCCTGGGCGACACCGATGGCCAGGTGCCCCCGCAACAACCCGTGTACGGCGGCGACCGCGGCACGCGCATCCTCGGCAGCGGCCAATGCCCGGCGCGCGGCCGGCAGCAAAGCGCGGCCCGCCGCGGTCAGCTCCACCCGGCGGCTACTGCGAATCAGCAGCGGGGTGCCGAGTTCACGTTCGAGACTGCCGATCGAGGCGGACAGCGTGGATTGCACGACATGCACCCGTGCCGCGGCGCGGGTGAACTGTCGTTCCTCCGCGACGGCCACGAAATGCGTCAACTGCCGCAGATCCATGCATCGATAGTAATGATTGCTGGCATCGGAAGTACCCATGGAAGAAAACCTCCGGCAGGTGGAGCGGGCGGCGGTACCGCGCTATCGTCGGGGCGTACCGAATAGAGGCCAACGCTGGCAATGTGAGCTAACCCCGAATTGCTTTGTCTGCCATGCGGTTTGGCGGGAATTTGTGACGTGGATTGGGCCGCGCGGGTTGGCTCGCGCCTTGAACTCACCGAAGTGCACCCTATGACCGAAAACGTCCAACGCAGTGCGGATCCGGCGCCCGATCGTCTCGACTCCCTACTGGACCAGCGGGAGCGCCAGCGGGTGCTCGACCGCCGCATCGACCTTGACGACTGGGCCGGCGGGATACCGCAGGAGAAGGCGCGGGTGCCCGACGTCCGGATCGGTCGACGCTGGTACAGCACGCTGTGGCTGATTCCGATCGGCGTGGCCGGGTTGCTGGTCGCGGTGGCGGTGGCGCAGCAGCTCCGCCAGTACGACTGGATGAAGAGCTTCATCGACACCTATCCCGGCACCTCGACCACCTACGCGTCGGCGGTCATCTCGGGATTTCCGGCCTGGCTGCGCTGGCAACACCTGTTCAACATCGTGTTCATGATGTTTTTGATGCGGGCCGGGGTGCAGATCCTGTCCGATCACCCGCGGCTGTACCTCAACTCCGGCTGTCAGCCCGGGACGGCGTGGTTTCGGATGCGCGACCCGGTCCCCGCGGACCGGATGGACCAAGCGGACGCGTCCAGGGTGTGGACGGCCAAAGACGATTCGGTGGCCCTGCCGAAGTGGCTGGGCATACCGGGCTTTCGGCACTCGATCGGGTTGGCGCGCTGGTGGCACTTCGGCTTCGACTTGCTGTGGCTGGTCAACGGGGCGGTCTTCTATGTGCTGCTGTTCAGCACCGGCCAATGGCGACGGATCGTGCCGTGCTCCTGGGATGTGCTGCCCAACGCGTTGTCGACCGGAGTGCAGTACGCCTCGCTGGACTTCCCGGCCAACGAAGGGTTCACCAACTACAACGGCCTGCAGATCATCGCCTACTTCACCACGGTGTTCATCGCCGCGCCGCTGGCGTTCGTCACCGGCCTGTTGCAAGCGCCGGCGATCGCGGCCCGGTTCGGGTTCGGCGCGGGTGTCTTCAACCGTCAGGTCGCCCGCACCGTCCACTTCGCGATTCTGTTGTGGATGATCCTTTTCATCGCCATCCACACGGTGATGGTGTTCATCACCGGACTGGTGGGGAACCTGAACCATATCGTCTTGGGCACGAACACCGAATCTTATTGGGCACTAGCAGTTTACCTCGTGGCGATGGCCGCCATCGTCGTGTTGTGGTTGATTGCGTCCCCCCTCACGATCCGCTATCCCGGGGTCGTTCAGGTCGTCGGCCGCTGGCTGGTGGGCTGGCTCAAGGCGTTCATGGAATGGGCGTCTCCGAAGGCCACGCACACCGAAAAGGACATCTCCCCGTACTTTTGGCCCAACGGCCGCATCCCCACGTCCCAGCACTACAACTACTTGCTGTCCACCAATTGGGCGGAATGGGCGCTGCGCATCGAAGGCCTGGTGGAGAACCCGGTCACCCTCTCCTACAACGAGATCCTGGCATTGCCCAAACACGAACAGATCACCCAGCATTACTGCATCCAAGGCTGGTCGGGGGTCGCCAAATGGGGCGGAGTGCGCATGTCGGACATCCTCGACATCGTCCGCCCGGTGCCGTCGGCGCGCTGGGTGGTGTTCTATTCCATGGCCGACGCGGGTGCCGACCCCCGGGAAGGCCGCTACTACGACTGCCACAAGATCGAGCACATGCGCGCGTCGACGTGTCTGTTGGCCTACGAGATGAACGGCGAGCCGCTCAACGAAACCCACGGCGCACCGCTTCGGCTGCGCAATGAGCGTGAGATCGGCTTCAAGCAAGTCAAATGGATCGAAGCGATCGAGTTCGTGGAGAGCTTCGCGCATCTCGGACTCGGACAGGGCGGGTCCCACGAGGATTACGAGTTCTTCGGCTACCGCATGCCGATCTGAGCCCGGCAATGGAGCTGACGTGACCACCACGATGACACGCGACGCGGACAGCGTCGCAATCAACACCATTCGGGCGCTGTGCATGGACGCGATCCAGCGCGCGAACTCGGGGCACCCGGGCACCCCGATGGGCGTGGCTCCGGTCGCCTACACGCTGTGGCAGCGTTTCCTGCGCTTCGACCCGGCCGACCCGATCTGGCCGAACCGGGACCGGTTCGTGCTGTCCGAAGGCCACGCGTCGGCCCTGCTGTGGTCGCTACTGCACCTGAGCGGCGTCCGGGCGGTGGACCCCGACTACGAGGTGCTCGGGCGGGCCGCGGTCACCCTCGACGACCTGAAGACCTTCCGCCAACTCGACTCCCGCTGCCCCGGCCATCCCGAATACCGCTGGACGTCCGGGGTGGAGACCACCACCGGACCGTTGGGCCAAGGCGTGGCCACCTCGGTGGGCATGGCGATCGCCGGGCGCTGGCTGGCCGAGCGCTACAACCGCGACGAGCTGACGTTGTTCGACTTCGACGTCTACGCGCTGGCCGGGGATGGCTGCATGATGGAGGGGGTCTCCGCTGAGGCCGCCTCCCTGGCCGGGCATCTGCGGCTGGCGAACCTGTGCTGGATCTATGACGCCAACCGGGTCACGATCGAGGGCCACACCGACATCGCGTTCACCGAGGACGTCGCGGCGCGCTTCATCGGCTACGGCTGGAATGTGACCTCGGTTGCCGACGCCAACGATGTCGACTCGATCCAACGGGCGTTCCACACCTTCCGCGCCGAAACGGAACGCCCGACGCTGATCGTGGTGCACAGCCACATCGGGTACGGTTCGCCGGTCGAGGACTCCCCCAAGGCGCACGGCAGCCCGTTCGGGGTTGACGGGGTCCGGGCGACCAAGCGGTTCTTCGGCCTGCCCGAGGACGCCGACTTCTACGTCCCCGACGGCGTCTACGACAGTTTCGCCTCGGGGATCGGTGCGCGCGGCCAGGCGGCCCGCGACGCGTGGCAGGCCACCTTCGAGCGCTACCGCGCCGCGTTCTCGGGGCTCGCCGACGAGGTCGAGCGCATCCAGCGGCGCGAACTGCCCGACGGGTGGCAGGAAGCGCTGCCCACGTTCGCCGCCGATGCCAACGGGATGGCGAGCCGGGAGTCGTCCGGGCGGGTGCTCAACGCGGTGGCCCAGGCGGTGCCGTGGCTGGTCGGCGGTTCAGCCGACTTGTCCCCGTCCACCAAGACCCGACTCACCTTCGACGGTGCGGGTGACTTTCAGGCCGGGCAACCGGGCCGCAACCTGCACTTCGGGGTGCGCGAGCACGCGGCCGCGGCGATCGCCAACGGGATGGCGCTGAGCAAGCTGCGCCCGTACTGGTCGGGTTTTTTGATCTTCTCCGACTACGCCCGCGGGGCGATCCGGCTCTCGGCGCTGATGGAAATCCCGGTGCTGCACGTGCTGACCCACGACTCCATCGGCGTCGGCGAAGACGGACCCACCCACCAGCCGGTGGAACAACTGATCTCGCTGCGCGCCATCCCCGGTCTGCTGGTGTTCCGTCCGGCCGACGCCAACGAAGTCGTCGAGACCTGGCGCATCGTGACCGCCCTGCGGCACGAGCCCGCCGCGCTGGTCCTGTCCCGCCAGGCGCTACCCACACTCGACCGCGGCATCTTCGCCCCCGCGGCCGGCGTCGCCAACGGCGCCTACGTGCTGGCCGAGGCCGACCCCGGCCCACCCGACGTCATCCTGCTGGCCACCGGATCGGAGGTGCACCTGGCGCTGGCCGCCCGCGAGGAGTTGCAGGCCGATGGCGTGGGCACCCGGGTGGTGAGCATGCCGTGCTGGGAGCTGTTTGACCGCCAGCCCCAGCGGTACCGCGACGAGGTGCTCCCGCCATCGGTGACCGCGCGCGTCGCGGTGGAGCAGGCCTCGACCCTGGGCTGGGACCGCTACGTCGGTGACGGCGGCGCGGTGATCGGGATGCACACCTTCGGGGCGTCGGCGCCGCTGAAGCAACTGCTCGACAAGTTCGGCTTCACCTCCGAGCGGATCGTCGAACGGGCCCGTGAGTGCCTGGCCGCGGCCCGCCAGCCCTAACCGCGCAGCGCGGCCCTAAGGAACGCGCAGCGCGGCCCTAAGGAAGGAGCACCGTGAAAGCCACCGAGACCCTGCATGAGCGGGGACAGAGCCTGTGGCTCGACAACATCACCCGCAGCATGCTCGACGACGGCACCATTCAGCGCTACATCGACGCCTACTCGGTCACCGGGTTGACCTCCAATCCCTCGATCTACGACAAGGCCATCGGATCGGGTGACTACGACGACGCCATCCGATCCAAATCCGGCGCGGGGCTGTCACCCGAAGAACTGTTTTTCGAGCTGGCGATCGAGGATCTGCGCCGCGCCGCCGACCTGTTCTTGCCCATCCACCAGCGGACCAACGGGGTGGACGGGTGGGTGTCGCTGGAGGTCTCGCCGCTGCTCGCCTACCAAACCGCCGACACCGTCGCGGCCGCCAAGACCCGGCACGAGCAGGCCGGGCGACCCAATCTGTTCATCAAGATCCCGGGCACCCGCGAATGCCTGCCGGCCATCACCGAGGCGATCGCGGCCGGCATCCCAGTGAACGTCACGCTGCTGTTCTCCGCCGATCAGTACCGGGCCGCCGCGGATGCCTACCTGCAAGGCATCGAGCGCCGAGTCGCCGACGGGCTCAACCCGAACGTGGGATCGGTCGCATCGGTGTTCATGTCGCGCTGGGACCAGGCGGTCGCCGATCGGGTACCAGCGGATCTACACGACCAGCTGGCCCTGGCGGTGGGACTTGACGTCTACCGGGCCTACCGGCAGCTGACGAACTCCGACCGCGTCCAGCGGCTCAAGAATGACGGAGCCCGCATGCAGCGGCTGCTGTGGGCCAGCACCAGCACGAAGGATCCCGCCGCCCCCGACACGCTGTACGTGCACGGGTTGGCCGCTCCGTTCACCGTCAACACCATGCCCGAGAACACCCTGAAGGCCTTCTACGACCACGGTGAGGTTGGGGATCCGTTGCCGGCCGACGGCGGCGACGCCGATGCGCTGCTGGCGCGGTTCACCGACGCCGGTGTCGATCTGGGCCAGGTGGCGGCCCAGCTGCAGCGTGACGGCGCCGCATCCTTCGTCACGGCCTGGAACGAGCTGATGGACCGGATCCAGACGCAGACCTCCGCCGTCGCCTGACCAACTGACCGCACTCACACGGGAGACAACACATGCCGATTCCGCCGTTGCGGGAGCGCCCAGCCTACGAGGCCCTGGCCCAGCACTATTCGACGATCCAGGACCGCCATTTGCGCGAGCTGTTCGCTCAGGACGTGACCCGCGGTGAGCGGTTCAGCGCCGAGGCCGCCGGGATCTACCTCGACTACTCGAAGAACCGCATCACCGAAGAAACCGTGACGCTGCTGCTCCAGCTGGCCAAGGAGTCTGAGCTCGAGCGGCGCCGCGACGCGATGTTCGCCGGCGAGCCGATCAACGTGTCGGAGAACCGTGCGGTGCTGCACGTGGCGCTGCGGATGCCGAAGGGGACATCGCTGGTGGTCGACGGGGTCGATGTCGTTGCCGAGGTGCACCAGGTGCTGGATCGGATGGCCGATTTCGCCACCAAGATCCGGTCGGGAGCCTGGAAGGGACACACCGGCAAGCCGATCCGCAACATCGTCAATATCGGCATCGGCGGATCGGATCTGGGGCCGGTGATGGCCTACGAGGCGCTGCGCCACTACACCGACCGCAACCTCACCTTCCGCTTCGTCTCGAATGTCGATTCCACCAACTTTGTCGAGGCGACCCGGGACCTGGTGGCGGGCGAGACGCTGTTCATCGTGTCGTCGAAGACCTTTTCGACCCTCGAGACACTGACCAACGCCACCTCGGCCCGCAACTGGATCATCGACCGGCTCGGCAACCAGGCGGTCGCAAAGCATTTCGTGGCCGTCTCGACCAACACCGATCGGGTGGCCGAGTTCGGCATCGATCCCGCGAACATGTTCGGCTTCTGGGACTGGGTCGGCGGACGCTACTCGATGGACTCGGCCATCGGCCTGTCGACGATGGTCGCGCTGGGCTCGGAACGCTTCGGTGAACTGCTGGCCGGCTTCCACGCGATGGATGAGCACTTCCGCACCGCCGCACCAGAGCAGAACCTGCCGATGCTGATGGGCTTACTCACGGTGTGGTACGTGAACTTCTTTGGGGCCCAGTCCATCGGTGTGATGCCCTACGACCAGTACCTCAAGCGTTTCCCCGCGTATCTGCAGCAGCTGACGATGGAATCCAACGGTAAACATGTCACCCTTGACGGCGCGAATGTGAATTACCCGACCGGACCGGTGTTTTGGGGCGAACCCGGCACCAACGGCCAGCACAGCTTCTACCAGCTGATCCACCAGGGAACGGCGCTGATCCCGGTCGACCTGATCGGTTTCGGTAAGAGCCTCAACCCGCTTCGCGACCACCACGACATCTTGACGTCGAACGTGTTCGCCCAGGCCCAAGCGCTGGCCTTCGGCAAAACCGAGGAAGAGGTCCGGGCGGAGGGGACCCCCGAGGCGGTGGTGCCGCATCGGATCATGGAAGGCAATCGCCCCACCAATGTGCTGTTGGCGGAGAAACTCACCCCCTACGTCCTCGGCGCGCTGGTCGCCCTGTATGAGCACAGCGTGTTCACCCAGGGCACGATTTGGGGTATCGACTCATTCGACCAGTGGGGCGTCGAACTAGGCAAGCAGTTGGCGTTGGCGATCGTCCCCGAGCTGACAAGCGCGGCCGACCCCGAACTCGGCCATGACTCCTCGACCAACACGCTTATTCGGCGCTACCGCGCACTGAAGGGCTAGGGCGTGGGGCTATTCCCGCTGGCAGCCACTCCCCTGGTGCCGGTCAAACACGAACCGACCGACTAGCGGGAGTCTGCGGCCACGCGCCAAACTTACTCGGACGGGATGACTCCCGGTGGCGCGTAGGGCCCGGCTCCCCCGACGAACAGCCCGGGCTGCCACCCTTGGGCGCCCAGGCACAGCAGCGGCAGCCCGTCGGGTGACTGCGCCGCCGATTGCGGGTTCGAGCAGGGCGCGCCGATGTTCTGCACGCCCTGCAGCGGATACGAGATCATCCAGAACCCGGTGTCCTTGCCCGGGAACTGGTTGGGGATGAAGTGGCAGGCCAGCGCCTGCCCGTCGGGGCCGTGCCCGTAGATGAAGCGCTCCCAGCTGTAACAGGCATCGCCCTGGGTGGCGCCCTCGGCCATGCCCGGCACGTCGCCGGGATAGTGCCGTGGGTCGGCGCCGGCGACCGGCGCCGTACCGGCCGCGGCTGCGGCGATGGCAGCGGCGGTCATTAGTTCACGAATCATGTCGCACCCTCACGTCTGCTGTGCCCGGTCGGCCCACGCCGAGAGCCTAACGGGTGCCGTCCGGGTGTCCGACTGCTTCCGCACACAAACGTCCGCGCTGCCCCGACCGGGCGGTTCCGCAATCCGGTGATATTGACGCCCGCGGGGGCGGCGGCGGTGTATTACTGGCTGCAGAACCCGTCGCCGCGAGGAATGCACCGATGCCAACGCCGAATCTTCCGCCCGGTTTCGACTTCACCGACCCCGACATCTACGCCGAGCGGCTGCCGGTCGCCGAGCTCGCCGAGATGCGTCGGGTCGCGCCAATTTGGTGGAACGAACAGCCGGTGGGCCGGGGCGGATTCGACGACGGCGGCTTCTGGGTGGTGACCAAGCACAAGGACGTCAAGGAGATCTCGCTGCGCAGCGATGTGTTCTCCAGCCTGCAAAAGACCGCGTTACCGCGCTACAAGGACGGCACGGTGCCCGAGCAGATCGACCGCGGCAAGTTCGTGCTACTCAACATGGACGCCCCGCAACACACTCGGCTGCGCAAGATCATCTCCCGGGCGTTTACCCCGCGGGCGGTCGAGCGGCTCCGCGACGACCTGGCCGAACGCGCCCAGCGGATCGTCCAGGCGGCCGCCGCCGAAGGTGCCGGCGACTTCGTCGAGCAGGTGTCGTGCGAACTGCCGCTGCAGGCGATCGCCGGCCTGATGGGGGTGCCGCAGGCCGAGCGGAAGAAAATTTTCCACTGGTCCAACCAGATGGTCGGCGACATGGATCCCGAATTCGCCGGCAACGACGCGATCGCGGCGTCGGTCGAGCTGATCATGTACGGGATGGCGATGGCCGCCGATCGGGCCGAACACCCCGGCGACGACCTGGTCACCACCCTGGTTCAGGCCGACGTCGACGGTCACAAGCTCTCCGACGACGAGTTCGGGTTCTTCGTCATTCTGCTGGCGGTCGCCGGCAACGAGACCACCCGCAACTCGATCACCCAGGGCATGATGGCGTTCACCGAGCACCCCGACCAGTGGGAGCTGTTCAAGCGGGAACGCCCGGCCACCACGGCCGATGAGATTGTCCGGTGGGCCACCCCGGTCACCTCGTTTCAGCGCACCGCGCTGGAGGACTACGAACTGTCCGGGGTGCCGATCAAACAAGGTCAGCGGGTGGTGATGTTCTACCGGTCGGCCAACTTCGACGAGGAGGTGTTCGACGACCCGTTCACGTTCAACATTCTGCGCGACCCCAACCCGCACGTCGGGTTCGGTGGCACCGGCGCGCACTACTGCATGGGCGCCAACCTGGCCCGGATGACGATCGACCTGATGTTCAACGCGATCGCCGACGGGATGCCGGATCTGGCGTCGGTGGGCCGGCCCGAGCGGCTGCGGTCCGGCTGGCTCAACGGGATCAAGCACTGGCAGGTCGATTACGGCGCGAGGTGCCCGGTCGCCCACTGAGGCGCCGCCGACCGTCGCGGGCCCGCCGCTACGGTGGCAGCTGTGGCCGACACAGCGTGGACTCTCGACGGGCAGCACGGTGAGCTGCTCATTCACACCGGCGTCACCGGTCGGGCAGCGAAAATGGGGCATCGGCTCACCATCGCGATGCGGCACTGGCGGGCGACGGTGCGCTGGGCCGACGGCGAGCCCGCGACGGCCGAGCTCACCGTCGCCGTGGACTCCCTGGAGGTGCTGCACGGCGAAGGCGGCGTAACCCCGTTGTCGGGGCCGGAAAAGGCGCTGGTGCGCTCGAACGCCTTGCGCTCCCTGGATGCCCGTCGCTATCCGCAGATTCGCTTCGCCGCCAACACGGTTGAACCGACCGCCGACGGATACCGGCTGACCGGGGAGCTGGATATCCACGGCACCACCCGCCGGCAGGTAATCGAGCTGCGCACAACGAATTCCGGTGCGATGTGGGAATTGTCCAGCAAAGCCGCGGTCCGGCAATCCGATTTCGGTGTCCGGCCCTACTCGATGATGATGGGTGCGCTGAAAGTCGCCGACGAGGTCACGGTCACGTTTCACGCCACCCGCGCCACGGACACCTGAGCGGCCGAGGCCCAAATGCTGGGCCCGGGGGTGTTGCTGCGACACAATCGGGGCAGGCTCACCTTCGAGTCGAAGCCGTCGCAGGAGGCGTCGCTCATGCAACCTCAATCCGCCCCATATCCGGTCCGGGTCCGCGGCGAGCTCGAGGCAGTATCGCGCTGGCGGTGGCTGATCAAGTGGCTCCTGGCCATCCCGCACTACCTGGTGCTGCTGGTCTTGGCCGGCGGCTATCTGGTGGTGACCGTGATCGCCTTTTTCGCGATCCTGTTCACCGGGCGGTATCCCCGGCCGTTGTTCGACTTCACCGTCGGTGTGATGCGCTGGCGCTGGCGGGTCGCGTTCTACGCGATCTCGGCGCTGGGAACCGACCGGTATCCGCCGTTTAGCCTGCGGCCCAAACCGGAGTATCCCGCCGACCTGGAGGTCGACTACCCCGAGCGGCTGCACCGCGGCCGGGTGCTGGTCAAATGGTGGCTGCTGGCGCTGCCGCACTATTTGGTGCTGGCCCTGCTGTACAACGGCGGTTGGCGATTCTTCAACGACCACGGCGACCATTGGGATCTGCATTTCGTGCTGCCGCTGGCGCCCCTTTTGCTGCTGATCGCCATGATCGGTTTGCTGTTCACCGGTCGCTACCCAGAAGGCCTGTACGACTTGATGATCGGCATCAACCGGTGGGCGCTTCGGGTGCGGGTCTACGCCTCGCTGATGCGCGACGAATACCCACCGTTTCGGCTGGATATGGGCCCGCGGGAGCCCGACTTTCCGGGGACCGGCAAAACCGGCTAAGGCGCGTACACGCGACCGCGATATTTCCGGTTTTATCCCCGGCGAAGACCTTTTTGGTTATTGTCGGACGGCGTAGGTTCGCCGCGGGAGCACATCCCGGTCACCGTCTGCGGCAACAGGCGGTGCCGTTGGGAGCGTCGCATTGAGCAAATTCACCGACACAATGTTTAGCAGCGCCCTCACCAGTCCGCACGGGATGACGACTGGGGAGCCGACCACGCCGGTGCGCCACACCTGGGGGCAGGTGCACGAGCGGGCCCGCCGCGTGGCGGGCGGGTTGGCCGCCGCCGGCGTCGGCCCCGGGGACGTGGTGGCGGTGCTGGCCGGCGCCCCGGTCGCGATCGCGCCCACCGCGCAAGGCCTGTGGATGCGGGGCGCCAGCCTGACCATGCTGCATCAACCCACGCCGCGGACCGACCTGCAGGCGTGGGCCAGCGAGACCGCCGGGATCATCGCGATGATCGAAGCCAAGGCGGCCCTCATCGCCGACCCGTTCCTGGCGGCGGCTCCGCTGCTGACCGAGCTGGGGCTGCGGGTGCTGGCCGTGGAACACCTGCTGTCCGCCGACCCGACCGATCCCGTCGACACCGGTGAGGACGATTTGGCGCTGCTGCAGCTGACCTCGGGCTCGACCGGCGCGCCCAAAGCCGTCCGGATCACCCACCGCAACGTGGTCGCCAACGCCGAGGCGATGTTCGTCGGCGCCCGCTACGACCTCGACACCGACGTGATCGTCAGCTGGCTGCCGCTGTTCCACGACATGGGCATGACGGGGTTTTTGGTGGTGCCGATGTACTTCGGCGCGGAGCTGGTCAAGGTCACGCCGATGGACTTTCTGCGCGACACCCTGCTGTGGGCCAAGCTGATCGACAAGTACCGCGGCACCATGACCGCGGCCCCCAACTTCGCCTACGCACTGCTGGCCAGGCGGCTGCGCAACCAGGCCACACCGGGCCAATTCGACCTGTCCACCCTGCGCTGGGCGCTGTCGGGATCCGAGCAAGTCGAGCCCGCCGACGTCGAAGAGTTTTGCGCGGCCGGCGCGCCGTTCGGCTTGCGACCCGACGCCATCCTGCCCGCGTACGGCATGGCCGAAACCACCGTGGCGGTGTCGTTTTCCGAGTGTGGCGCCGGCCTGGTGGTCGACGAGGTCGACGCCGATCTGCTCGCCGTGCTGCACACGGCGGTGCCGACCAGCAAAGGCCGGACCCGTCGGCTGGCCCGGCTGGGTCCGGCGCTCGACGGTCTGCAGGTCCGCGTCGTCGACGAGAACGACGAGGTGCGGCCCGCCCGGGGTGTCGGGGTGATCCAGGTGCGTGGCGCGCCGTTGACGCCGGGCTACACCACGATCGCGGGTTTTTTGCCCGCCCAAGACGAACACGGCTGGTATGACACCGGCGACCTGGGCTATCTGACCGAGGAGGGGCACATCGTGGTGTGCGGGCGGGTCAAGGACACCATCATCATGGCCGGCCGCAACATCTACCCCACCGACATCGAACGCGCCGCCGGACGCGTCCCGGGGGTCCGGCCCGGATGCGCGGTCGCGGTGCGCTTGAACGCGGGGCACCCGCGGGAGACGTTCGCGGTCGCGGTCGAGTCGAACACCTACGACGACGCCGCCGACGCCCGCCGGATCGAGCACCAGGTCGCGCACGAAGTGGTCGCCGAGGTGGATGTGCGGCCGCGGAAGGTCGTCGTGCTCGCGCCGGGCAGCATCCCGAAGACGCCGTCCGGCAAGCTGCGCCGCTGTTATGCGCTGTCGCTGATCAGCTGAGCGGCGCGGGCGCTACGGGGTCGACTCGTCCTCATCGTGCGCGGCGATCGGCGCGTCCTCGGGTTCGGCGGCCGGCGGGTGGGCCGGTGCCCGCACCGCGGCGGCCCGCGGCGGCCGGGGCGGGGTCGCGGCCTCGGCGACCGAGGGTGTCGACGAGGTGTGGGTGACCTGGTCGACGGAGGTGGGGCCGTGATCCGGGGCGAACCGCAAACCCAGCGCCAACGACGCCGAAGCCACGAACGTCACCGCGCCGGCGACCAACAT
>NZ_MLQM01000126.1:0-16199 GCF_001854525.1 Mycobacterium talmoniae | reverse complement strand
CCGACGCGCCGGCGGTGGCGCCGGCCGGGGCGCCGCAGGCGGCGCGGGTGCAGCGCTGCAGTTCGTCGGCGAAATCCTGGCATCGCCCGAAGCGATCGATCCGGCGTTTGGCCAGCGCGCGGGTGAACGGCTCGTCGCAGCCGGCCAGGTCCGGCCGGATATCGCCGAGGCGCGGCGGCGGCGCATGCAGGTGTTTGGTGATCACCACGGCGGGGTTCTTGTCGGCGAACGGCGGCGACCCGGTCAACAGGTGAAACGCGGTGGCGGCCAACGCATATTGGTCCGCGCGCCCGTCGATGGGGCCGTCCGCCAGCTGCTCGGGGGCGATGTAGCTGACGGTGCCCACGGTCATGTTGGTCTCGGTCAACCCGCTGACATCGTCGAGCCGGCGCGCCACCCCGAAATCGGTCAACAAGATTCGACGCTGCGGGCCGGGCGACGAGTGGCTGATCAGGATGTTGGCGGGTTTGACGTCGCGGTGCAGCAATCCCTGGTCGTGCGCGTAGTCGAGGGCGTCGGCGATCGCGGCGACGATCTCGACCACCAGGTCGGTCGGCATCCCGGCCGGATACTTTTCGCACAGCAGCTGCGCCGCGTCGGTGCCCTCCACATAGTCCATCGACAGCCACAGCTGCCCGCCAAACTCGCCGCGGTCGTGCAGGCCGACGATGTGCGGATGCCACAACCCGGCGGCCAGCTCGGATTCGCGGTTGAACCGGGCGCGAAATCCCGGGTCGTCCGAGACATCCCTGGGCAGAATCTTGAGCGCGTCGCGGCGCGGCAGCCGGGGATGTTCAGCCAGGTAAACCTCGCCCATCCCACCGGAGCCCAGCAGCCGAATGATCCGGAACCCGCCGGCCGCCTCCGCGCCACTCACCAGTGGCATGGGCACACACTTCCGGTCGACGGACCGCGCCCGGTCCGCGCAGGATCGAGCGGGCGCAAAACTGAACACCACATTGACGTACGCGTCACCTCGAACACCGTGGGGGCCTTTCGCGTTGGGGTGTACCACCCGCGTGGGCCCATCAAACGTGGCCGACCACCCGGCCGCCCCCGGTCAGTGGCCGGGGGAAACGGTGAGCGCGCCGGGCTCGCCGAGCCGCTCGGAGTGGCGCGCCTTGCGGCCGCTGCGCGCGACGCCGACCGCGGCCACCGCCCAGACCACGTACTGCACGGTCCAGGCCGCCCGGAACGAGTCGAACGAGTACACGCCGCCGATGATGATGCCCATCGCCTGCATCACCAGCAGCGAGGCGATGAACCCGCCGGTGTTGACCATGCCCTGGGCGGTGCCCAGGCTGGTGCGCGGGTTGTAGGTGCGGGCGAAGTCGAACGCGACCAGCGACACGGTTTGGCTGACCGCGATCACCACCACCAGCAGCACCAGCAGCCACCCCGGCGCCCGGTGCGGCAGCGCCAGCACCACCGTCCAGATCGTCGCGCTGGCGACGATCAGCCCGAGCACCAGCGCCGGCCGGGCGTGCGGATGACGCCCGGAGAAGATGCCGATCGCCACCCCGGCCACGGCGAACGTGGCCACCGACACCGTCAGCAACCCGCCGGCCACGCTGGGGGTCAGGCCTTGCGCCTTCGTCAAATACGGCAGCCCCCACATCAGCGCGAACACCGTCATCGCGAACTGGGTGCCCATGTGGGTGAAGAACCCCAGCCGGGTCCCCGGCCGCGACCACACCGCCTTGATGTCGGCCACGGTGCTGTGCACGGTCCGCGGCTCGGCAACGACCTCGGTGCCGTGCGGGGTGTCGCGCACCAGCGCCAGCGTGAACACGATCGACAACACGCCCAGCGCGGCCGCGGCGGCGTAGGCGACCGTCCAGCCGTGGTGCAGCAGCAGCGCCAGAAACGGCACCGCCGACAGCACCTGGCCGAGTTGGCCGCAGATCCCGGTCAGCTGCGTCACCAGCGGCACCATCGGGGGAGCGAACCAGTTCGGCACCAGCCGGATCGCCGAGATGAAGATGAACGCGTCACCCAGCCCCACCAGCGCGTAGGCGCCGATGGCGGTCGGCAGCGAATGGGTCAACCCCAAGGTCAGCTGCCCGGCGGAGATGATCGCCAAACCGGTGGCGATCATCGCCTTGGGGCCGAATCGGTCCAGCAGCACCCCCGCCGGGATCTGGGTCGCGGCGTAGACGATGATCTGCAGCACCACGAACGTCGACAGCACGCTGGAGCTCGCCCCGAACCGGTCGGCCGCGTCCAGCCCCGATACCCCGAAGGTGGTCCGGTCCAGCACGGCCACGATGTAGGCCAGCAGCCCGGTGCACCACACGATCCAGGGACGCAACTTGGGGGTGGGCCTTTCCTCGGGGGTTCCGTTTCGCCGTCCCCAATCCTGCCCGGTCGTCCCCGGCTATGACGAATCCGCGCGCCGTTCCGGCAAGAACTGAGGCAGCTGGGGTCACCGTCACTCACGTTGCTGCTGGTGCAGACGTTGCGGGAGCGGTCGATCTCGTGGCCCCCCGGCAACGTCGGCGCGCGGCAGGTAACGTGGGGAGAAATCACGCTCGAAGAAGGGATAAGAGGGGTATTATTTTGCCGAATTCCGTAGGCGCACCGGACAATAGCAATTCGGACAAGGTTCGCAACCCGGAAAAGGGCTATATCGCGCTGCTGGGCTGGAGCCTGAATGCCATCGATGCGGTGGACCGGTTCGACCGCCGCTATGTGGTGGTCGCCCCGGATTGGGCCGAAGAATACTGCCAGCAGCACGGCATCCCCTACATCGCCTGGAATTTCGAGCGACTCAACGAGCGATCTATGGAGATCGCCGAGACCCTCAAGGAGCGCGGCGTCGACGTCGCGATCCCGCTGTTCGAGGAGACCGTGGAGTGGGCCGGCGCGATCAACTCGGTGCTGCTGGACAATCCGCGGCTGCTGGGCCAGGCGATGCTGCTGCGGGACAAGTCGCTGATGAAACGGCGTGCCCAGCTCGGCGGGATCCGGGTCGGCATCTTCGAGGAGGCCCACGACCGCGACGACGTGATCCGCTTCCTCAAGCGCGTCAACCAGACCCTGCTCAAGCTGGACGGCGACCCCAACGACCCGATCCACTTCAAGGCCTTCGACAAGGCCGGCTGCCTGGGGCACCGGGTGATCCGCACCCCCGACGACATCGACTCGATACCGGACGAGGAATTCCCGGCGTTGATGGAATCGCATTTGGATGGCTGGGAATTCGCCGTGGAAGCCTGGGTGCACAACGGCAAGATCCGTTTCCTCAACATCTCCGAATATGTGACGCTGGGCTATTCGGTGTTCGTTCCGGCCTCCCCGGAGCTGGAACGTTACCGTGAGCAGATCACCCGTCAGGTCGAGAAGTTGATCAAGACCTTCGACATCGATTTCGGATTCGTGCACCCGGAATACTTCGTCACCAGCGACGGCGAAATGTACTTCGGTGAGGTCGCCTACCGGCCGCCGGGCTTCAAGGTGTTCGAACTGCTGGAACGCACCTACGGATTCAACGCCTACCAGGGTCTGGTGCTGGCGTTCGACCCGAAGACCACCGAGGAGGAACTGGAGGCGTTCTTCCCCCGCGAGGTCGTCGACGCCAAGGGCCACGCGGGCTGCTTCGGGGTGTATCCGCGCCGCCGGGTGGTCAGCACCTTGGCCATGCCCGAGGAGACCGAGGACCACGAGTACTTCGAATCCCACGAACTGACCGCGCCGCTGGAGGAGACGGTGACCAAGCGCACCGCGTTCGGCACCCACTGGGGTCTGGTCTACTTCTTCGGGGACGATCCGTACGAGATGCGGCGCCTGCTCAAACGGCAAGAAGAACTCGACTTCTACGTCTGACGGCTCCGGCGGCAAAGACGTGAGGAACCTGGTTGAATTCACCGAGCAGCAACGGGAACGGCGAAGGCACGGTGTTGGACAAGCGGCTGGCGACGCTCAGCGACGCCACCCGAATCATGGCGGAGGCCGGTGACGTCGGCAAACCGGCCAAACTGCGCCGCGTCCTGGACGGGCTGCGGCTGGTGCTGCTGCAGCCCGGCGGCTGCGCCGCGGTGCAGGCGCGGGCCCAGGAGTTGGAGGCCGCCGGCCTGTTCCTGGGCACCGACTGGGCGACCCCGCAGACCCTGCTGCCCGCGCTGAGCACCGGCTCGCTGCGCAGCGAGAACCAGGACACCGTCGTGTTGGAGGCGGTTAGCCAGCTGCGGCTGGCCGCGGTCGCCAACGGCGACTACCTGCACCCGCTGATCTCCGCCGAGCAGGCCCGCCACCACCTGTCCCAGGTGCTGGCGATCAACCTGTCGCTGCTGTTCACCCCGCCGACCGAGGCCGAACGCGAACTGCAGGGCCGGATGGCCACCGTGACCCGGGACCTGTTCCGGCACCTGGTCGACGAGATCGGCTACGACAGCGTGCTGGACCGCCTGGTCGACGAGATCTGGCGGATCCTGCGGCAGCGGCCCATCCAGGTCGACCAGATCAAGGCGATGATCACCCAGATCTCGATCGCCCGCAGCGACCCGGACATCGACCTGGGCAACGGTGGGCTGGGGGTGGACCGGCTGATCACCAGCCTGTACGGCACCACCGAGGCCTGCCGGGAGGACCCCGGCGTCGAGGTCTACCGCAGCCGGCTGGAGTCGATGGACGAACCCAGCCTGCAGTACGAGGCGGCTGGGTTCGCGCGCTCGATGCACGACACCGGGCTGGTGTCGCCGTATCACGCGGTGTTGCTGCGCTTCCTGGCCGAAAAGAGCGACTACCTGCTCGGCGAGGCGCTGGGCCTGTCCAGCACCGGGCGCGACTGCCTGCTGTGCTACCACGACCTGGTGCACGCCCTGATCACCGCGGCCGTGCACACCGAAACCGCCCAGTGCATCTACGGGCTGGCGTTGCTGCTGGAGCGCGGCATCCTCTACCAGCCGCCGGTGGCGCCGTCGCTGTGGCGCCAACTGGCGCTGCCGCTGTCGGAGTACTCCCGGCAGCGGCTGACGCTGGCGTTCGGGCCGGCCCGCGACGCGCACACCTGGCTTTTGGCCGGGACGCTGTCGATGCTGGGGCTGCCGCTGGGCGTCGGCCAGGGCGACAACCCCACCTGCCAGTCCGCGCGCGCCCTGTCGATGTGGGCGTACAACGACCCGGACTATCTGCTGCAGACGATCGCCTGGGCGGCCCGCGACGACGAGATCGTCATGCACTTCGAGGGCCAGCCGATCTCCTCCCGCGAGGTCGACACCGGGGTGGCGACCAAGCTGCCGATCGACCTCGACCCGGTCTCGCTGCTGGTGGTGCCGCACCTGGACCGCATCTACGCGGAGATGGGCCGGCGCTGCATCGACCGCGACGGCGACCCGCACCGCTGGGTCAACCCGGAATTTCACGGCTGGTGGTCCGGGCGCGGATTCCGGATCAACGTCGACGTGGCCACCGGCGAACTCGTCGACATCGACGGGTTTTTGCGGCACTTCTACGCCGCGTATCACCCGTTCTACAACGGCAACCAGCCGCTGATCCACCCGCAGCCGGCCGGGGTCGCGGTGACCGACAGCGCCGCCCGGTTCATCGGCTGGCACGCCATCACCGTGCTGCGCGTCAGCCTCGACCCCGAGGAGACGATGCGGGTCTACTTCTACAACCCGAACAACGACAGCGGCCAGGACTGGGGCGACGGCGTCGTGGTCAGCACCGCCGGCCACGGGGAGCGGTTCGGGGAGGCGTCGCTGCCGTTCGAGCAGTTCGCCTCACGCCTGTACATCTTCCATTTCGACCCGCTGGAGCCCGGCGAACGGGCCTCGGTCACCCAGGCCGAACTGGACCGGGTGGTGGGATACATCCAGCGCAGCTGGGGTGCGGGCCGCATGGCCGGCCTGGACGCCGTCGGCTGACTCACGCACCAGCAAACCCGCGCGCACCGCGGTGCGGTCGTCCGACCGCGTCGGCACCGGTCGGCGGGCCGGAAACCGAAGATAACGATTCGATAACAATACTGCCTTGATCTGCGCTATTGTGGCTACTCGACCGTAACCACCTGCACGCAGGACGTTTGTCCCGGAGGCCGCTGACCGTCGTTCAACCCGGTGTTACCCAGGGCACGGTTACCCGTGCGTAGAACTCACCAGTAACCGATTTCTCGACGAAACGGCCCAGATTCTTATGCCACCCTTAATGCAGCCGATGACGTCCGCCGCGGCGTTTTGACCCGCCGGACACCGACCCGGGACAGCTGAGCTGGAGTCGACGAGGACTCACCACCGAGGGCCGCCACCTCCGCAGGGAGCGCCGGCCGGACACGCGATACGAGCACTACAGGGAGATAAACAACGTGACGATCCACGAGCACGACCGGGTGTCCGCTGACCACGACGGGACCGCCCCGGAGTCGACGCACACCCACGCGCTGGTCGATCGTCTGACCGCCGGGGAGCCCTACGCGGTGGCGTTCGGGGGGCAGGGCAGCGCCTGGCTGGAGACCCTCGAGGAGCTGGTGTCCGCGGCCGGGATCGAGTCCGAGCTGACCACGCTGGTCGGTGAGGCCGAACTGCTGCTGGAGCCGGTCGCCAAGGAACTCGTGGTGGTCCGCCCGATCGGGTTCGAGCCGCTGAGCTGGGTGCGGGCGCTGGCCGCCGAGGACCCGGTCCCGTCGGCCAAGCACCTGACCTCGGCGGCGGTGTCGGTGCCCGGGGTGCTGCTCACCCAGATCGCGGCGATGCGCGCCCTGGCCCGCCAGGGCATGGACCTCTCGGCGACCCCGCCGGTGGCCGTGGCCGGCCACTCGCAGGGCGTGCTGGCCGTGCAGGCGCTCAAAGCCGCCGGTGCGGCCGACGTGCAGCTGCTGGCCCTGGCCCAGCTGATCGGCGCCGCCGGCACCCTGGTGGCCCGCCGGCGCGGCATCTCGGTGCTCGGTGACCGCCCGCCGATGGTGTCGGTCACCAACGCCGACCCCGAGCGGCTCTACGAACTGCTCGAAGAGTTCGCCCAAGACGTGCGCACCGTGCTGCCGCCGGTGCTGTCCATCCGCAACGGCCGCCGCGCGGTCGTCATCACCGGCACCCCCGAGCAACTGTCCCGCTTCGAGCTGTACTGCGAGCAGATCGCCGAGAAGGAGGCCGCCGACCGCAAGAACAAGGTGCGCGGCGGCGCCGTCTTCGCCCCGGTGTTCGAGCCGGTGGCCGTGGAGGTGGGCTTCCACACCCCGCGGCTGGCCGACGGCATCGACCTGGTCGGCGGCTGGGCCGAGCAGGTGGGCCTGGACGTCGCGCTGGCCCGGGAGATGACCGAGGCCATCCTGGTGCGTCAGGTGGACTGGGTCGACGAGGTCACCGAGCTGCACGACGCGGGGGCCCGCTGGATCCTGGACCTGGGTCCCGGCGACATCCTGACCCGGCTGACCGCGCCGGTGATCCGCGGGCTGGGGATCGGCATCGTGCCGGTGGCCACCCGCGGCGGCCAGCGCAACCTGTTCACCGTCGGCGCCGTCCCGGAGGTGGCCCGGCCCTGGACCAGCTACGCCCCGTCGGTGGTGGCGCTGCCCGACGGCAGGACCAAGCTCGCCACCAAGTTCACCCGGCTGACCGGCCGGTCGCCGATCCTGCTGGCCGGCATGACCCCGACCACCGTCGACGCGCACATCGTCGCCGCCGCCGCCAACGCCGGGCACTGGGCCGAGCTGGCCGGCGGCGGCCAGGTCACCGAGGAGATCTTCAACGCCCGCATCGAGGAGCTGACCGGCCTGCTGGAGCCGGGCCGCACCGTGCAGTTCAACACCCTGTTCCTGGACCCGTACCTGTGGAAGCTGCAGGTCGGCGGCAAGCGGCTGGTGCAAAAGGCCCGGCTGTCCGGCGCCCCGATCGACGGGGTGGTGGTCAGCGCCGGCATCCCGGACCTCGAAGAGGCCGTCGAACTCATCGACGAGCTCAACGACATCGGCATCAGCCACGTGGTGTTCAAACCCGGCACGGTCGAACAGATCCGCTCGGTGATCCGCATCGCCGCCGAGGTGCCGACCAAACCGGTCATCATGCACATCGAGGGCGGCCGGGCCGGCGGGCACCACTCCTGGGAGGACCTCGACGACCTGCTGCTGGCCACCTACTCCGAGCTGCGGTCGCGGTCGAACATCACCGTGTGCGTCGGCGGCGGGATCGGCACCCCGGAACGCGCCGCGGAGTACCTGACCGGGCGGTGGGCCCTGGCCTACGGCTTCCCGCTGATGCCGGTCGACGGCATCCTGGTCGGCACCGCGGCGATGGCCACCAAGGAAGCCACCACCTCGCCGTCGGTCAAGCAGATGCTGGTCGAAACCCAGGGCACCGACCAGTGGATCAGCGCCGGAAAAGCCCAGGGCGGCATGGCGTCTTCCCGCAGCCAGCTCGGCGCGGACATCCACGAGATCGACAACACCGCCTCGCGCTGCGGTCGGCTGCTCGACGAGGTCGCCGGCGACGCCGAGGCCGTGGCGGCCCGCCGCGACGAGATCATCGCGGCGATGGCCAACACCGCCAAGCCGTATTTCGGTGACGTCGCCGAGATGACCTACCGGCAGTGGCTGGACCGCTACCTCGAGCTGACCATCGGCGACGGCGATTCCACCGCCGACACCGCCTCACCGGGCAGCCCGTGGCTGGCCGACACCTGGCGGGACCGGTTCGCCTCGATGCTGCAGCGCGCCGAAGCACGTTTGCACGCCGCCGATTTCGGCCCGATCGAGACCCTGTTCGCCGACGCGGCGCTGCTGGAGCGGCCGGCGGACGCGATCGCGCTGCTGCTGCAGCACTACCCGGACGCCGACACCGTGGTGCTGCACCCGGCCGACGTGCCGTTCTTCATCCAGCTGTGCAAGACGCTGGGCAAGCCGGTCAACTTCGTCCCGGTGATCGACAAGGATGTGCGCCGGTGGTGGCGCAGCGACTCGCTGTGGCAGGCCCACGACGCCCGCTACGACGCCGATCAGGTGTGCATCATCCCGGGTACGTCCGCGGTCGCCGGCATCACCCGGGTCGACGAGCCGGTCGGCGAACTGCTGGACCGGTTCGAGCAGGCCGCGATCGACGAGGTGGTCTCCGGTAACGGGCAGCCGCAGCCGGTGACCGCGCGCCGGCAGGGCCGCACCGACGTGACCGGGCCGCTGTCCATCGTGCTGGACGCCCCCGACGTGCTGTGGGCCGGGCGCACCGCGACCAACCCGGTGCACCGCATCGCCGCCCCCGATCAGTGGCAGGTGCACGAAAACCGCACCGCCAGCCACCCGTCCACCGGCGCGCGGCTGGAGCTCGACGGCGAGGACGTGGTGCTGTCCGTGCCGCTGTCGGGCACCTGGATCGACATCCGGCTGACCCTGCCCGCCGTCACCGTCGACGGCGGCACCCCGGTGGTGCGCACCGAGGACGCCGCGGCCGCGATGCGCGCGGTGTTGGCGATCGCCGCCGGCGTCGACGGACCCGACGCGCTGCCGCCGGTGACCGACGGTGTCGCCACCGTGACGGTGAACTGGAACCCCGAGCAGGTCGCCGACCACACCGGGGTCACCGCCACCTTCGGCGCGCCGCTGGCGCCCGGGTTGTCCACCGTGCCCGACGCGTTGGTCGGCCGCTGCTGGCCGGCGGTGTTCGCCGCGATCGGCGCGGCCGCCACCGACACCGGGTTCCCGGTGGTGGAGGGCCTGCTGTCGCTGGTGCACCTGGACCACGCCGCGCACCTGGTCGCCCCGCTGCCCGACTCCGCGGCGGAATTGACCGTCACCGCAACGGTTTCGGCGGCCACCGACACCGAGGTCGGCCGGGTGGTGCCGGTGACGGTCACCGTCGCCGACGCGGCCGGCACCGTGCTGGCCACCCTGGACGAGCGGTTCGCGATCCGCGGCCGCACCGGGGCCGCCGAACTCACCGACCCGGTGCGGGCCGGCGGCGCGGTGTCCGACAACGCCACCGACACCCCGCGGCGGCGTCGCCGCGACGTGACGCTGACCGCGCCGGCCGACATGCGGCCGTTCGCGGTGGTCTCCGGGGACCACAACCCGATCCACACCGACCGGGCCGCCGCGCTGCTGGCCGGGCTGGACGCCCCGATCGTGCACGGCATGTGGCTGTCGGCGGCCGCCCAGCACGTGGTCACCGCCACCGACGGCCAGGCCCGGCCGCCGGCCCGGCTGGTCGGCTGGACCGCGCGCTTTTTGGGCATGGTGCGCCCCGGCGACGACGTCGACTTCCGCGTCGACCGGGTCGGCATCGACTTGGGCGCCGAGGTGTTGGAGATCGCCGCCCGGGTCGGCTCGGATCTGGTGATGTCGGCGACCGCACGGCTGGCCGCCCCCAAGACCGTCTACGCCTTCCCCGGGCAAGGCATTCAGCACAAGGGCATGGGCATGGAGGTCCGGGCCCGGTCCAAGGCCGCCCGCAAGGTGTGGGATTCCGCGGACAAGTTCACCCGGGACACCCTGGGCTTCTCGGTGCTGCACGTGGTGCGCGACAACCCGACGTCGCTGATCGCCTCCGGGGTGCACTACAACCACCCCGAAGGGGTGCTGTACCTGACCCAGTTCACCCAGGTCGCGATGGCCACGGTGGCCGCCGCCCAGGTTGCCGAGATGCGCGAGCAGGGCGCGTTCGTGGAGGGCGCCATCGCCTGCGGGCACTCCGTGGGTGAGTACACCGCGCTGGCCTGTGTGTCCGGCGTCTACGAGCTGGAAGCGTTGCTGGAGGTGGTGTTCCACCGCGGCTCCAAGATGCACGACATCGTGCCGCGGGACGCGCTGGGCCGGTCCAACTACCGGCTGGCCGCCATCCGGCCCTCGCAGATCGACCTCGACGACGCCGACGTCACCGCGTTCGTGGAGGAGATCGCGCAGCGCACCGGCGAATTCCTGCAGATCGTGAACTTCAACCTGCGCGGCTCGCAGTACGCGATCGCCGGCACGGTGCGCGGCCTGGAGGAACTGGAAGCCGAGGTGGAGCGGCGCCGCGAAATCACCGGCGGCAAGCGGTCCTTCATCCTGGTGCCCGGCATCGACGTGCCGTTCCACTCGCGGGTGCTGCGGGTCGGGGTGGACGACTTCCGGCGCTCGCTGGAGCGGGTGATGCCGCGCGACAAGGACCCCGACCTGATCATCGGGCGCTACATCCCCAACCTGGTGCCCAAGCCGTTCTCCCTGGACCGCGAGTTCATTCAGGAGATCCGCGACCTGGTGCCCGCCGAGCCGCTGGATGAGATCCTCGCCGACTACGACACCTGGCGGACCGAGAAGCCGCGCGAGCTGTGCCGCAAGATCGTCATCGAGCTGCTGGCCTGGCAGTTCGCCAGCCCGGTGCGCTGGATCGAAACCCAGGACCTGCTGTTCATCGAGGAGGCCGCCGGCGGCCTGGGGGTGGAGCGGTTCGTCGAGATCGGGGTGAAGTCCTCACCGACGGTCACCGGCCTGGCCACCAACACGCTCAAGCTGCCCGAATACGCCCACAGCACAGTGGAAGTGCTCAACTCCGAGCGCGACGCCGCGGTGCTGTTCGCCACCGACACCGACCCCGAGCCGGAGGACGAGCCGGAAGCCGAAGCGCCGGCGGAGGTTTCGGCCGAGGCCGCGCCCGCCGAGGCCGCCGCCCCGGCGCCGGCCGCCCCGTCAGCGCCGTCGGGTGGCCCGCGTCCGGACGACATCGGGTTCGACGCCGCCGACGCCACCCTGGCGCTGATCGCGCTCTCGGCGAAGATGCGCATCGACCAGATCGAGCCGCTGGACTCCATCGAATCGATCACCGACGGTGCGTCGTCGCGGCGCAACCAGCTGCTGGTCGACCTGGGTTCGGAGCTGAACCTGGGCGCGATCGACGGCGCCGCCGAAGCCGACCTGGCCGGGCTGAAGACCCAGGTGACCAAGCTGGCCCGCACCTACAAGCCCTACGGCCCGGTGCTGACCGACGCCATCAACGACCAGCTGCGCACCGCGCTGGGGCCGTCGGGCAAGCGGCCCGCCGCGATCGCCGAGCGGGTCAAAAAGACCTGGGAACTCGGCGACGGCTGGGCCAAGCACGTCACCGTCGAGGTCGCGCTGGGCACCCGCGAGGGCAGCAGTGTGCGCGGCGGGGCGCTGGGCGGACTGCACGAGGGCGCGTTGGCCGACGCCGCCGCGGTGGACAAGGTCGTGGACGCCGCCGTTGGTGCGGTGGCCGCCCGCCACGGCGTGGCGGTCGCACTGCCGTCATCCGGGGGAGGCGGCGGCGCGACCGTCGACGCCGCGGCGCTGGGCGAGTTCACCGAGCAGATCACCGGCCGCGACGGGGTGCTGGCCTCCGCGGCGCGGCTGGTGCTCAACCAGCTGGGCCTCAGCGATGACATGGCCGCGGTGTCCGACGCCGCCACCGACGCCGAGCTGATCGACCTGGTGACCACCGAGCTCGGCGCCGACTGGCCGCGGCTGGTGGCGCCGGTGTTCGACGCCCGCAAGGCCGTCGTCTTCGACGACCGGTGGGCCAGCGCCCGGGAAGACCTGGTCAAGCTGTGGCTGGCCGACGAGGGCGACATCGACGCCGACTGGCCGCGGCTGTCCGAACGCTTCGAGGGCGCCGGGCACGTGGTGGCGACCCAGGCCAGCTGGTGGCAGGGCAAGGCGCTGGCGGCCGGGCGCACCGTGCACGGCTCGCTGTTCGGCCGGATCGCGGCCGGGGCGGAGAACCCGGGCAAGGGCCGCTACAGCGACGAGGTCGCGGTGGTGACCGGCGCGTCGAAGGGTTCGATCGCCGCCTCGGTGGTGGGGCAGCTGCTCGACGGCGGCGCCACCGTCATCGCCACCACCTCCCGCCTCGACGACGAGCGGCTGGCCTTCTACCGCGGCCTGTACCGCGACCACGCCCGCTTCGACGCGGCGCTGTGGGTGGTGCCGGCCAACATGGCGTCCTACGCCGACATCGACGCGCTGGTGGCCTGGGTCGGCAGCGACCAATCCGAAAGCCTTGGGCCGCAGTCGATCCACATCAAGGACGCGCAGACGCCGACGCTGCTGTTCCCGTTCGCGGCACCCCGGGTGGCCGGCGACCTGTCCGAGGCCGGGGCGCGCTCGGAGATGGAGATGAAGGTGCTGCTGTGGGCGGTGCAGCGGCTGATCGGCGGGCTGTCGAAGATCGGCGCCGAACGCGACATCGCGTCGCGGCTGCACGTGGTGCTGCCCGGCTCGCCCAACCGCGGCATGTTCGGTGGGGACGGCGCCTACGGCGAAGCCAAGGCCGCCCTGGACGCGGTGGTGACCCGGTGGAGCGCCGAATCGTCGTGGGCGGAGCGGGTTAGCCTCGCGCACGCGCTGATCGGCTGGACCCGCGGCACCGGGCTGATGGGCCACAACGACGCGATCGTGTCCGCGGTGGAAGAGGCCGGGGTGACCACCTACTCCACCGAGCAGATGGCGGCGATGCTGCTGGGCCTGTGCGATGTGGAATCCAAGGTGGCCGCCGCGCACACCCCGATCACCGCCGACCTGACCGGCGGGCTGGCCGACGTCGAGCTGGACATGGCCGAGCTGGCCGCCAAGGCCCGCGAGGAGATGGTGAGCGAGGCCGTCACCGACGACGAGCCGGCCGAGGGCACCATCGCCGCGCTGCCGAGCCCGCCGCGCGGCTACACCCCGGCGCCGCCGCCGGTCTGGGACGACCTGGACGTCGACCCCGCCGATTTGGTGGTCATCGTCGGCGGTGCCGAGCTGGGCCCGTACGGCTCGTCGCGCACCCGCTTCGAGATGGAGGTCTCCGGCGAGCTGTCGGCGGCCGGGGTGCTGGAGCTGGCCTGGACCACCGGGCTGATCCGCTGGGAAGACGACCCGACCCCCGGCTGGTATGACACCGACACCGGGGAGCTGGTCGACGAATCGGAGCTGGTCGAGCGCTACCACGACGCGGTGGTGGAGCGGGTCGGGATCCGCGAGTTCGTCGACGACGGCGCGATCGACCCCGATCACGCCTCGCCGCTGTTGGTCAGCGTGTTCCTGGACAAGGACTTTTCGTTCGTGGTGTCGAGCGAGGCCGACGCCCGGGCGTTCGTCGCGTTCGACCCGGAGCACACCGTGGCCCGGCCGGTGCCCGATTCGTCCGACTGGCAGGTGACCCGCAAGGCCGGCACCGAGATTCGGGTGCCGCGCAAGACCAAGCTGTCCCGGACCGTCGGCGGTCAGATCCCGACCGGGTTCGACCCGACGGTGTGGGGGATCAGCCAGGACATGGCCACCTCGATCGACCGGGTGGCGTTGTGGAACATCGTCGCGACCGTCGACGCCTTCCTGTCCGCCGGGTTCACCCCGGCCGAGCTGATGCGCTGGGTGCACCCGTCGCTGGTGGCCAGCACCCAGGGCACCGGGATGGGCGGCATGACCTCGATGCAGACCATGTACCACGGCAACCTGCTGGGCCGGAACAAGCCGAACGACATCCTGCAGGAGGTGCTGCCCAACGTCGTTGCCGCGCACGTGGTGCAGTCCTACGTCGGCTCCTACGGCGCGATGATTCACCCGGTCGGCGCGTGCGCGACCGCGGCGGTCTCGGTCGAGGAGGGCGTCGACAAGATCCGGTTGGGCAAGGCCGAACTGGTGGTCGCCGGCGGCTTCGACGACCTGACCCTGGAGGCCATCATCGGCTTCGGCGACATGGCGGCCACCGCCGACACCGAGATGATGCGGGCCAAGGGGATCAGCGATTCGAAGTTCTCCCGCGCCAACGACCGGCGCCGGCTGGGCTTCGTCGAATCCCAGGGTGGGGGCACCATCCTGCTGGCCCGCGGCGATCTGGCGGCCAAGATGGGTCTGCCGGTGCTGGCGGTGGTGGGCTACGCGCAAAGCTTCGCCGACGGGGTGCACACCTCGATCCCGGCGCCGGGGCTGGGCGCGTTGGGCGCCGGGCGCGGCGGCCGCGACTCGGCGCTGGCCCGCTCGCTGGGCAAGCTGGGCGTCGGGCCCGACGACATCGCGGTGATCTCCAAACACGACACCTCGACGCTGGCCAACGACCCCAACGAGACCGAGCTGCATGAGCGGCTGGCCGACTCGCTGGGCCGCTCCGACGGCGCGCCGCTGTTCATCGTGAGCCAGAAGAGCCTGACCGGGCACGCCAAGGGCGGGGCGGCGGTGTTCCAGATGCTGGGGCTGTGCCAGATCCTGCGCGACGGGGTGATCCCGCCGAACCGCAGCCTGGACTGCGTCGACGACGAACTGGCCTCCTCCGGGCATTTCGTCTGGGTGCGTGACACGCTGCGGCTCGGCGAGAAGTTCCCGCTCAAGGCCGGGCTGGTGACCAGCCTCGGGTTCGGGCACGTGTCGGGGCTGATCGCGCTGGTGCATCCGCAGGCGTTCCTGGCCGCGCTGGACCCGGCCCAACGCGAGGCCTACACCGCGCAGGCTTCGGGCCGGCTGCTGGCCGGGCAGCGTCGGTTGGCGTCGGCGATCGCCGGGGGCCGACCGATGTATGAGCGGCCCGCCGACCGGCGCTTCGACCACGAGCTGTCCGAGAAGCGTCAGGAAGCCGCGATGCTGCTCAACCCGGACGCCCGCCTCGGCGACGACGACATCTACCTGCGGTAGGCCCGATGAGCATCGTTGGGGTGGGGATCGATCTGGTGTCGATCCCGGACTTCGCCGATCAGGTCGACCAGCCCGGGACGGTGTTCGCCGAGACGTTCACCCCCGGGGAACGCCGGGACGCGTCGGATAAGAGTTCGTCGGCGGCCCGGCACCTGGCGGCCCGGTGGGCGGCCAAGGAGGCGGTGATCAAGGCGTGGTCAGGGTCGCGGTTCGCGCAGCGGCCGGTGCTGCCCGAAGGCATCCACCGCGACATCGAGGTGGTCACCGACATGTGGGGCCGGCCGCGGGTCCGGTTGACCGGGGCGATCGCCGAGCATCTGGCCGACGTGACGATCCACGTGTCGCTGACCCACGAGGCCGACACCGCCGCCGCGGTGGCGATCCTGGAGATCACCTAGCCTCGTTGCCATGACTGATCTGGTGCAGCGGGTGCGGGAGGTGCTGCCGTCGGTGCGGCGCGACCTGGAGGGTCTGGTCCGCATCGAATCGGTGTGGGCCGACCCGCAGCGCCGACCCGAGGTGCATCGCAGCGCCCAGGTGGTCGCGGATCTGCTGTCGCAGGCCGGCTTTCCGCAGGTTCGGATCGTCGCCGAGGGCGGCGCCCCGGCGGTGATCGCCCGCTATCCCGCCCCGCCCGGGGCGCCGAAAGCGGTCACGCCCAGCCCGGGCAGTGCGT
>NZ_MLQM01000125.1:0-16323 GCF_001854525.1 Mycobacterium talmoniae | reverse complement strand
TCGCGGTGGCGGCGGGGGCGGCGATTCTGCGGGATTCTCCGGCGCCTGCCCCGGCGGCTGCCCGGGCGGCGGCGCGGCCGGGCCGGCCGGAATGGTGGTCGGTGGCCCCACCGGAATGGTGATGCCGGGCGCGATCTCGATGGTGGGCTGGATGACGATCTCCGACGGCGGCGGCGCGGCCGGCGGCGGGGCCGGCGCCGCGGGGGCCCCGGCGTAGCCGCCGATCTCGGTGGGCTTGGGGAACGACTCCTTGTCGGTGCCCTTCAGGGCGTCGTCCATGGTCGCTTTCCAGATGTCCGACGGGATGCTGGACCCGTACACCGGTGACCCCCACTTGTTCACCAGCGGCTGGTCGCCCTCGACGGTGCCCACCCACACCGCCGTCGACAGCGACGGGGTGTACCCGACCATCCAGGCGTCCTTGTTGGCGCCGGTGTCCCCGAGCTGGGTGGTTCCGGTCTTGGCCGCCGACGCCCGGCCCCCGGCCAGGTTGTGGCCGCGGGAGTAGCCGGCGATCGGCTGCATCGCCGAGGTGACGTTGTCGGCGACGGCCTTGTCGATGCGCTGTTCACCGCTGTCGTCCGCGGTGGCCGCGTCGAAGAGCACCTTGCCGTCGGAGTTGACCACCTTCTGCACGAAATGCGGCCGGTGATACACCCCGGAGTCGGCCAGCGTGGCGTACGCCGACGCCATGTCGATCACCCGGGTCTGGTACTGGCCCAACACGATCCCGTTATTCGGTGGCCCGCCCTTGCCGTCCTCGGACAGCGTGTGCGACACCCCGGGGAAGCTCTCGGCCACCCCGGCCTGATGCGCGGCCTCCGCGACGTCCTGCGGCCCGTTTTTGAGTTTGAGCATCAGCCGGTAGTAGGAGGTGTTCAGCGAGCGTTTCAGCGCCTCGGCGATATTGCAGTTGCCGCAGCCCTCACCCTCCACGTTGGTGATCTTGATGCCGTCGACGGTGAGCGGGGAGCTGTCCACCTGATACCCCAGCCCGATGCCCTGCTCCAGCGCCGCCACCAACGCGAACACCTTGAACGACGACCCGGTCTGCAGCCCGGCCTGCGCGAAGTCGAACCCGTGCGCGTCGGTGCCGCCGAAGTAGGCCTTGACCGCGCCGTCGTGCGGATCGATGGACACCACCGCGGCCCGCATATCGGGGTCCTGCCCGTCGAGGTACTTGCCCACCGCGTCCTCGGCGGCCTTCTGATCCTTCGGGTCGATGGTGGTGGTGACCTGCAGCCCCTGGGTGTTCAGCGTCTGCTCGTCGATGTCGAACAGGTCGAGCAGCTCCTTGGTGACCTGCCGCTGGATCAGCCCGTTGGGCCCGGAGGTCTGGCTCTGGGCGCGGGCGGCCTCCGGCGGCACGGTGGGCGGAAAGACCTGCCCGCGGCGGTCGCTGGCCGACAGCGCGCCGGTCTCCACCATGCCGTCGAGCACCCAGTTCCAGCGTTCGGCGGCGCCCTCCGGGTCGATCGCGGGATCCAGCGTGGACGGCCGCTGGATGAGCGCGGCCAACAGCGCGCCCTCGGCGACGTTGAGCTGCTCGACGGGTTTGCCGAAATACGCCTCGGAGGCCGCGGCGATCCCGTAGGCGCCGCGACCGAAGTAGATGATGTTCAGGTAGGCCTGCAGCACATCGTCCTTGGACCACTGGCTCGACATCTTGGCGGCGATGACGAGCTCCTTGGACTTGCGCAGCAGCCCACCCATGCCGGACCGCTGCGCCCCGACCAGTGCGTTTTTGACGTACTGCTGGGTGATGGTGGATCCGCCCTGCAGGTCGCCGCCGAAAATGTTGTTCTTGATCGCCCGCGCGAAACCGCTGAACGAGAACCCGGGGTTGGAGTAGAAGTCGCGGTCCTCGGCGGCGATCACCGCGTTGCGCACGTGCACCGGCACCTGGTCGATGTTGACGTCGACCCGGTTGCCTTCCGGCGGAACGATCTTCGCCAGCTCGGAGCCGTCGCTGGCCAGGATCGTCGACACCTGGTTGGTGCGGATGTCGCCCGGCTTGGGAATGTCGACGATGAAATATGCCATCGCGAACGTGATGATCGGCAGCGCGACCAGCACCGCGGCCGCCGCGTACAGCCCGCGCCGCACCCACTTCCAGTTGATCGGCGGCAGCAGCCGCGGCGGCGGCTCCAGCGCCCGGCGCCGCTCCCGGGGTTCGTCGGGGTCGCGGGGCTCGGGCCGCTCGGGCCGCGACTCGCGCCGCGGCGGTGACCCGGCACCGCTGAGCCGCTGGTCGCGTTCGCGGGGGGCGCCGCCGTCCAGGGCGGCCTTGACGGCCTCGATCGGGTCCCGCAGCCGCGGCGAGGTGTCGTCTTTGACCGGCGGAATGATGGTGGTCAGCCGGTCGTCGGGGGGAATCGGGCGCCGCGGCCCGCGCGGCTGGTCGTGATCGGCGCCGCGGCGACCGTCCTCGCCGGACCGGCGCGGCGCGGCATCGTCGCCCGGCGATCCGTTCAGATCATCACTGGCTGACCGGTCGCCGCGCCCGTCGTTATTCACTGGCCGTGCGCGCGCCGTTGCGCGCCGTCCGCGTGCTGCGGGTGCCCTTGGGGGGGCGGGCCGCGCCAAGCACATACGACTTCACCAGGTGGTTCCAGCTGCAGGTCCGGCAGACCTCCACCACGTGCACCGAGAATTCCTCGTACCGGGTGGCCAGCAGGACCAGCTCCTCGGCGGTGCGCGCCGAGCCGGACACCGCGCCCAGGTGGTCGCCGAACACCCACGACACCAAGGTGAGCTGCTCCTTTCGGCAGATCGGGCACACCACCGCGCTGGGTTTTCCGTGGAACTTGGCGGCGCGCAACAGGTAGGGGTTGGCATCGCACACTTCGGTGACGCCGGTGCGCCCGGAATACACCTCGGCCAGCAGTGAGCGGCGCCGAAGCGCGTAATCCACCACCTGTCGCTGCAATCGCACGTTGACCAGAGTACGACCCCCGGCAGACCACCGCGGTGCCAGCGATGTGTGAGCCGCACCGGCTCCCCGCCGCGCGGCCACGATCTCGGTCAAGGTTTGGCGGCGAATATATCGGGGCGATACTATGGCGCGAAGCGTCGAAGCGTCGTAACAGCCGAGCGGAGGAGGTGACCCGATGCTGGAGCTCGCCATCCTTGGGCTCCTGCTCGAATCACCGATGCACGGCTACGAGTTGCGGAAACGCTTGACCGGTCTGCTGGGGGCGTTTCGCGCGTTTTCGTACGGCTCGCTGTATCCCGCGCTGCGCCGGATGCAGGCCGACGGGTTGATCGCCGAGGACGCCGCCCCGGCCGGGACGCCGGTGCGCCGCGCCCGCCGCGTCTACCAGCTGACCGACGCCGGCCGGCAGCGGTTTTCCGAACTGGTCGCCGACACCGGCCCGCAGAACTACACCGACGACGGCTTCGGGGTACACCTGGCCTTCTTCAACCGCACCCCCGCCGAGGCGCGGATGCGGATCCTGGAGGGCCGTCGCCGTCAGGTGGAGGAACGCCGCGAGGGCCTGCGCAACGCGGTGGCGCGGGCCAGCAGTTCGTTCGACCGGTACACCCGCCAGCTGCATCAGCTCGGGCTGGAGTCCAGCGAACGCGAAGTCAAGTGGCTCAACGAGCTGATCGCCGCCGAACACGTGGCGCAAGGCCGAGCCGAACAGACCTAGGGCCGGGTTTAGGCCTAGCCACCCAGTGCACAGCACGAATCAGAAGGTAGGAGAAGGAGAGCGTCCATGAGTGAGCAAACCGCGCCGGAGGCGTCGACGGATGTGCGAGTCGCCATTGTCGGCGTCGGCAACTGCGCGTCCTCGCTGGTACAGGGCGTCCAGTACTACCACGACGCCGACGAGAACTCGACGGTGCCGGGTTTGATGCACGTGCGGTTGGGGCCGTACCACGTCCGCGACGTGAAGTTCGTCGCCGCGTTCGACGTGGACGCCAAGAAGGTCGGCTTCGACCTGTCCGAGGCCATCTTCGCCTCGGAGAACAACACCATCAAGATCGCCGACGTGCCGCCCACCAACGTGGTGGTGCAGCGCGGGCCGACGCTGGACGGCATCGGCAAGTACTACGCCGACACCATCGAGGTCTCCGACGTCGAGGCGGTCGACGTGGTGCAGGTGCTGCGCGACGCCAAGGTCGACGTGCTGGTTTCCTACCTGCCGGTGGGCTCCGAGGAAGCCGACAAGTTCTACGCCCAGTGCGCGATCGACGCCGGGGTGGCGTTCGTCAACGCGCTGCCGGTGTTCATCGCGTCGGATCCGGTGTGGGCCAAGAAGTTCACCGACGCCGGCGTGCCAATCGTCGGCGACGACATCAAGAGCCAGGTCGGCGCCACCATCACCCACCGGGTGATGGCCAAGCTGTTCGAGGACCGCGGCGTGCAACTGGACCGCACCATGCAGCTCAACGTGGGCGGCAACATGGACTTCCTCAACATGCTGGAGCGGGAGCGGCTGGAGTCCAAGAAGATCTCCAAGACCCAGGCCGTCACCAGCAACCTGCACCGCGAGTTCAACACCAAGGATGTGCACATCGGCCCGTCCGACCACGTCGGCTGGCTCGATGACCGCAAGTGGGCCTACGTGCGGCTGGAAGGCCGCGCCTTCGGGGACGTGCCACTGAACCTGGAGTACAAGCTCGAGGTGTGGGACTCGCCGAACTCGGCGGGCGTGATCATCGACGCGGTGCGCGCGGCCAAGATCGCGTTGGACCGCGGGGTGGGCGGACCGGTCATCCCGGCGTCGGCCTACCTGATGAAGAGCCCGCCGCAGCAGTTGCCCGACGATGTGGCCCGCACCCAGCTCGAAGACTTCATCACCGGCTAAGCCGTTGACTGTGCGTTGACGGCGCCACCTACTCGCGTTTTCGCGCCCTGGCCGCAGAGTCAGTGCGGGGTAACGTCGGCGTCGTGATTTCCGACGACGAGTTGGCCGGGCTGTCCGAATTCGCGCTGCTGTCCGAGAACGCCGAGCAGGCCGGGGTGGCCGGCCCGCCCCCGCCCGTCGAACGCGTGCAGGTCGGCGGGATCAGCGCGCTGCGCTGGGGCGCCGCGGCGCCGCGGGTGGTGTTCCTGCACGGCGGGGCGCAGAACGCGCACACCTGGGACACCGTCATCCTCGGCCTGGGTGAGCCGGCGGTGGCGGTGGATCTGCCCGGCCACGGACGGTCCGGGTGGCGCGAGGACGGCGACTACACGCCGCAGCAGAACGCGGCCGCGCTGGAGCCGGTGCTGCGGGAGCTGGCGCCGGACGCCGACTTGCTGGTCGGGATGTCGCTGGGCGGGCTGACCGCGATCCGGTTGGCGGCCACCGCACCGGACCTCGTCCGACAGCTGGCCGTGGTCGACGTGACTCCCTCGGCGCTGCAACGGCATTCCCAGATGACCCCGGCCGATCGCGGCACCGTTGAGCTGGCGCACGGGCCGCGGACCTTCCCGGACTTCGCCTCGATCCTGGCGCTGGCCGTCGCGGCCGCACCGCACCGGGACCCGAAATCGCTGCGGCGCGGCATATTCCACAACGCCCAGCGGCTGCCCGACGGCCAGTGGGCCTGGCGCTACGACACCATGCGCACGTTCCGCGACTTCGCCGAACTGTGGACCGACGTGTCGGCGATCACCGCCCCGACCACGCTGATCCGCGGCGCCGATTCGGCGTTCGTCTCCGACGCCGACGTCGACGAGTACGCGCGGCGCAGCCCGGGGCTGCGCAGCCACGTCGTCGCCGACTCGGGGCATTCCGTGCAAAGCGATCAACCCCGCGCGTTGGTCGACATCTTGCGCGGTGTGCTCG
The DNA here is from genome assembly GCF_001854525.1 of Mycobacterium talmoniae. Lineage (NCBI taxonomy): Bacteria > Bacillati > Actinomycetota > Actinomycetes > Mycobacteriales > Mycobacteriaceae > Mycobacterium > Mycobacterium talmoniae. The sequence continues at coordinate 10,543 of NZ_MLQM01000125.1, read as the reverse complement.
ATGGACGTTGATCCGGTTGGGTGGTCGCACGCAGTGCGCCGATAGGCAAGGAGGCACCCGAAGATGCAGTTTGGTTTGTGCTACTTCCCCACCGACTACGGCATGCAGCCCGACGCTCTGGCGGCGGCCGCCGAGGAGCGGGGCTTCGAGTCGCTGCTGTTTTGTGAACACACCCACATCCCGGTCAGCCGCAAGTCGCCCTACCCCGGCGGCGGCGAGCTGCCCCGGATGTACATCCACACCTACGATCCGTTCGTGGCGTGCACGGCGGCCGCCGCGGCGACCCGCCGGTTGAAGATCGGCACCGGCGTGTGCCTGGTGGTCGAACGCGACCCGATCACCACCGCCAAGCAGGTGGCCAGCGTCGACCGGCTCTCCGGGGGCCGATTCCTGTTCGGGGTGGGCGCCGGGTGGAACCGGGAAGAGATGGCCAACCACGGCACCGATCCGCGGGTGCGGATGGCGATCCTGCACGAACGGGTCGCGGCGATGCGGCGCATCTGGCGTGACGAGCAACCCGAATACCACGGCCAGTACGTGGATTTCGACCCGATCTGGTCGTATCCGAAGCCGATCCAAGCACCGCCGCCGGTGCTGGTCGGCGGGATGGGGCCCACCGTGGAGGACCGCATCCTGGCCGTCGGGGACGGCTGGCTGGCCCAAAGCGTCACCCGCGACAACATCGACGCGTTCGCCGAGCGCGCCGACAAGCTGCAGCGCCGCGCCGCCGACGCCGGACGGGACCGGGTACCGATCAGCCTGTTCGGCGCGTCGGCGGCCGACGGCATGGCCGAGCGCTACGCGGCCGCCGGGATCGACCGCTGCCTGTTCCTGCTGCCGGACGCCGACGACACCGAGGTCACCCACAAACTCGACCGGCTGGCCCAGCGCCTCGGATAACTCCGCTTCGGCCGGCCGACCGCCTACCGTAGGCCTATGGTCTCCCATCCCCTCCGCATCGGTGTGCAACTGCAACCGCAGCACGCCCCGCAATACCGGCTGATCCGGGACGCGGTCCGGCGCTGCGAAGATCTCGGCGTCGACGTGGCGTTCAACTGGGATCACTTCTTCCCGCTCTACGGCGACCGCGACGGCCCGCACTTCGAATGCTGGACCATGTTGGCGGCCTGGGCCGAACAAACCTCCCGCATCCAGATCGGGGCGCTGGTGTCGTGTAACTCCTACCGCAACCCCGAACTGCTCGCCGACATGGCCCGCACGGTCGACCACATCGGCGACGGCCGGCTGATCCTGGGGATCGGGTCGGGCTGGAAGCACCGCGACTACCGCGAGTACGGCTACGAGTTCGGCACCGCCGGCAGCCGGCTCGACGAGCTGGCGGCCGCGCTGCCGCGCATCCAGTCCCGGCTCGGCCAGCTCAATCCGGCGCCCACCCGCGCCATTCCGCTGCTGATCGGCGGCGAGGGTGAGCGCAAGACGCTGCGCCTGGTCGCCGAGTACGCCGACATGTGGCACAGCTTCGCCACCGCCGACACCTACCCGCACAAATCGGCGGTGCTGGCCGAGCACTGCGCCGCGGTCGGGCGCGACCCGGCCAGCATCGAACGCTCCGCCGCGGTCGGCGGGGAACAAGGGCAGGCCGGGGTCGACGCGCTGCTCGCCGAAGCCGACGCGCTGGCCGAACTCGGGGTGAACCTGCTGACCATCGGCAGCAGCGGCCCCGACTACGACCTGACCGGCGCCGAGGCCCTTTGCCGCTGGCGCGACCGGCAGTAGCGTGCAAGACTCCCACATCGGTGCCGAAGAAGTATGGGGTCAAAGAGAAGGACCAGGTTGTGGCGCACATCCTCAACCTGGTGCTGACCGGCAAGCTGCGCACCGGTGACCGGGTCGACCGCAACGAGATCGCCGAGGACCTGGGCCTGAGCCGGGTTCCCATCCAAGAGGCCATCCTGCAGCTCGAACACGACGGCATCCTGTCCACCCGCTATCACCGCGGGGCGTTCGTGGAACGCTTCGACGAGGCCGCGCTGCGCGAACACCACGAGCTGTACGGCCTGCTGCACGGGCTGGCCTCGGCTCGGGCGGCGGCCAACCCCACCCCGGAGCTCATCACCCGGCTCGACGAGCTGATGGCGCGGATGCGGGCATCGATGGAGACCCGCGCGTTCCGGGAGGCCGGCTGGGAATACCGGCGCATCATCAACGCCGCCTACGCCGGGCCGCGGCTGCAGGCGATGATCCGCGCGTCGCAAAGCCTGGTGCCGCTGACGTTCTGGGTGACCTACATGGAAAAACCCGACCAGATGCTGCCGTTCTACGAAGCCGAAAACACCGCGATCCATCGGCGGGACCCGGAGGCCGCCCGCGCGGCGTGCCTGGGCCGCTCCGAGCTGATGTCCCAGCTCATGCTGGCCGAGTTGGTGCGGCGCCGAGTGTTCAGCGCGGCGCCCACCCCCGAGCAACCCGCCGCCGTGTTCTGACGCCCACCAAGCCCCGCGGACAGGTTTGCCCATTACCGTGAGGTAATGAAGTTTCGCCCGGACCGGGCTATCCAGCTCGGCAGACGAGTGCCGGCGCTGATCGCCACGCTGCTGATCGTGGGCAGCCTCGGCACGGCGCCGCCGGCCGCGGCCGCCCCGGACCAGTGCGCCCCACCCGGCATGGAGAACGCGATCGCGTTGCCGCCCAAGCTGGCCAAGGCCAAACGGCCGCAGGAAGACAAATACACCACCGCCGATGTCGAGCCGTTGGAAGACGTGGACATCAACACGCTGGGGCTGGCCACGCCCGGGGTGCTCACCGTCGGCACGCTGTCCAACAGCCCGCCGGCGACCTGCATCACCGCCGTCGGGCACTACACCGGCTTCGACAACGAACTGCTGCGCGCCATCGCCCACAAGCTGGGCCTGCGGGTCAACTTCGTCGGCACCGACTTCTTCGGCATGCTGGCCCAGGTGGCGTCCGGCCGCTTCGACGTCGGCTCGGCGTCGATCACCGCGACCGACGCGCGCCGGCGCACGGTCGGCTTCACCAACGGCTACAACTTCGGCTACATGTCGCTGGTCGTGCCGGTCGGCTCACCGATCTCCGGATTCGACGACCTGGCGGCCGGGCAACGCATCGGTGTGGTGCAGGGCACCGTCGAGGACGCCTACGTCGTCGACACGTTGGAGCTGGAACCGGTGCGGTTCCCCGACTACAACACCCTGTACGCCACCCTGAAAAGCCGCCAGGTCGACGCCTGGATCGCGCCGGCGCTGGAGGCCCTCAACGTGGTGCGCCCCGGCGACCCCACCGCGATCGTCGGAAACACGTTCAGCCTGGGCAACTTTGAGGCGTATGCGGTCGCCAAGGAGAACCGGGCGCTGATCAACGCGCTGAACTCGGGGTTGGACGCGGTGATCGCCGACGGCACCTGGCCCCAGCTGTACACCGACTGGGTGCCGCGGCCGCTGCCGCCGGGCTGGGAGCCCGGCTCGAAGTCCGCCCCCATCCCGCACCTGCCGGACTTCGCCGCGATCGCCAAACGCAACCACAAACTCGAAGCGGATGCCCCCGAGCCGAAGTCGACCCTCGAGCAGCTGCGCGACTCGTTCCTCGACTGGCAGCTGTACGCCGAGGCGCTGCCGGTGCTGCTCAAGACCGGGCTGCCCAACACCTTGTTGCTGACCATCAGCGCCGGCGTCATCGGCCTGGTGGCCGGCATGGCGCTGGCGGTCGCCGGGATCTCCGGCACCCGCTGGCTGCGCTGGCCGGCGCGGGTGTACACCGACATCTTCCGGGGCCTGCCCGAGGTGCTGATCATCTTGTTCATCGGGTTGGGCGTCGGGCCGCTGGTGGGCGGGTTGACCGGCAACAACCCGTATCCGCTCGGGATCGCCGCGCTGGGGCTGACCGCCGCCGCCTATGTCGGTGAGATCCTGCGCTCCGGCATCCAAAGCGTCGAATCCGGCCAGCTGGAGGCGGCCCGGGCGTTGGGATTCAGCTACCCGTCCTCGATGCGGTTGGTGGTGATCCCGCAGGGCATCCGGCGGGTGCTGCCCGCGCTGGTCAACCAGTTCATCGCGCTGCTGAAGGGCTCGGCGCTGGTGTACTTCCTGGGTCTGATCGCCGGGCAACGCGAGCTGTTCCAGGTGGGCCGCGACTTCAACGCCCAAACCGGCAGCCTGTCCCCGCTGGTGGCCGCCGGGCTGCTCTACCTGGTGTTGACCATCCCGCTGACGCATCTGGTCAACGTCGTCGACGCCCGGCTACGTCGCGGCCGGGCCGGCGAGCCCGAAGAACCCGCCGACCTACTCACCACGACGTCCGGTCAGGAGATGACGTAATGGCCGATCGCGAGCCGGTCTCCCTGGAAGGCAAGGACATTCACCTGTCGTTCGGCAAGAACACGGTGTTGCGGGGCGTCGACCTCGAGGTGCCGGCGGGCAGCACGGTCGCGGTGATCGGACCGTCCGGGTCCGGCAAGTCCACCATGCTGCGGACCCTGAACCGGCTGTATGAACCCGATCGCGGTGACGTGCTGCTGGGTGGCCGGTCGGTGCTCGCCGACGATCCCGACGATCTGCGTCAGCGCATCGGGATGGTGTTCCAGCACTTCAACTTGTTCCCGCACCGCAGCGTGCTGGACAACGTCACGCTGGCGCCGCGCAAACTGCGCCGGCTGTCCGAGGAGGCGGCTCGGGAGTTGGCGCTGCGGTTGCTGGAGCGGGTGGGCCTCAAACACAAGGCGGAGGTACGGCCCGGGGCGTTGTCCGGCGGTCAGCAGCAACGGGTTGCGATCGCCCGCGCGTTGGCGATGGAGCCCCAGGTGATGCTGTTCGACGAGGCGACCTCGGCGCTGGACCCGGAATTGGTCAAGGGCATCCTGGCGCTGATCGCCGACCTCGGCGCCGAGGGGATGACGATGGTGGTGGTCACCCACGAAATGGGTTTCGCCCGCTCGACGTCGGATGCCGTGGTGTTCATGGACCACGGCAAAGTGGTGGAGTCCGGGCCGCCGGAGCAGATCTTCGAAGCCGCCGAGACCGAACGGCTGCAAAAGTTCCTGTCCCAGGTGCTGTGATGGCCAACATCACCGAACCGTTCTCCCGCCAACCGGCAAGCAGGTTAGACTAGCGAACTATGGCGGAGAGCAAAGCCAGCGCGCCGGAGGTGACGGCACTGGCCGAGGGACTGCACCGCACCCTGTCCAAGTTGTTTTCCATCCTGCGTCGCGGCGATCCCAGCGGCGCCACGACGGGCGAGCTGACCCTCGCGCAGCTGTCGATCCTGGTCACATTGCTTGACCGCGGCCCGATCCGGATGACCGAACTCGCCGCGCATGAACGGGTCCGCACCCCGACCACCACCGTCGCGATCCGCCGACTCGAAAAGATCGGCCTGGTCAAGCGGACCCGGGACCCGTCCGACCTGCGGGCGGTGCTCGTCGACATCACCCCGCGCGGGCTGGCGGTGCATCGGGAGTCGCTGGCTAACCGGCGGGCGGCGCTGGCGGCGATGCTGAGCCGGCTGTCGGAGGCCGAACTGGACACCCTGACGCAGGCGTTGGCGCCGCTGGAACGGCTGGCCGCCTGCGAGCAGCCGACGTGCGACGCGGAAACCCCGCCCACCGACGAACAAACCTGACTCGCGGATGCCCACCGCCCTGATCACCGGCGCGGCCGGCGGAATCGGCGCGGCCATCGCCACCGCGCTGGCCCCGACGCACACCTTGCTGCTCAGCGGGCGTCCCTCGGCTCGGCTCGACGCGCTGGCCACCCGGTTGGGTGCGACCACCTGGCCGATGGACCTGACCGACACCGACACGATCGAAGCCGCCACCGAAACCATCGACAGCCTCGATGTGCTGGTGCACAACGCCGGGGTGATGGTGCCCGGCCGGGTCGCCGAGAGCCACGCCGACGAGTGGCGGGCCACCTTCGAGGTGAACGTGGTCGGCGCGGTGGCGCTGACGCTGGCGCTGCTGCCGGCGTTGCGCAGCGGCGAGGGCCGGGTGGTGTTCGTCAATTCCGGGGCGGGACGCAAGGTTTCGGCCGGGATGGCGGCGTATTCGGCCAGCAAGTTCGCATTGCGGGCGTTCGCCGATTCGCTGCGCGACGACGAGCCGTCGCTGCGGGTGACCACGGTGTACCCCGGCCGGGTCGATACCGACATGCAGCGCGACCTGGTCGCCTTCGAGGGCGGTGACTATGACCCGGCCCGGTTTCTGCGCCCGGAAACGGTGGCCGCGGTGGTCGCGCAGGCGGTGACCGCACCGCCCGACGCCCATGTCCACGAGATCGTGCTGCGGCCTAGATAGCGCTACACCACCAGGTTGACCAGCCGGCCGGGCACCACGATCACCTTCTTGGGCACCGCACCCGCCAAAAAGGCCTGCACCTTCTCGTCGGCCAGCGCCGCGGCCTCCAGCGTGTCGGCGTCGGCATCGGCGGGCACCGTGATGATGCCCCGCTTCTTGCCGTTGACCTGGACCGGGAATTCGACGGTGTCGCTGACCAGGTACGCGGCCTCGGCGACCGGAAACGGGCCGTGCGCCAACGACGTATCGTGCCCGAGCCGCTGCCACAGCTCCTCGGCCAGATGCGGCGCCAGCGGCGCCAGCATCAGCACCAGCGGCTCGACCGCCGCCCGCGGCACCGCCTCGCGGTGTTGTTTGGTCAGGTAGTTGGTGTATTCGATCAGTTTGGCGACCGCGGTGTTATTCCGCAGCGCGGCATAGTCTTCCGACACCCCGGCGATGGTGCGGTGCAGCGACCGCAGGGTGTCTTCGTCCAGCGCGGCGTGGTTGGCGACCCGGCTGGTCCCGGTCTGCTCATCGACCACCAGCCGCCACACCCGCTGCAAAAACCGGTAGGCGCCGACGACATCCTTGGTGGCCCACGGCCGCGACATCTCCAGCGGGCCCATCGACATCTCGTAGACGCGCAACGTGTCGGCGCCGTAGTTGTCGCAGATCTCGTCGGGCGAGATCGAATTCTTCAGGCTCTTGCCGATTTTGCCGAATTCCTGGAAGACCTCGACGTCGCCGTCGGCGCTCGGGTAGATGAATACCCCGTCGCGCTCCTCGACTTCGGCCGCCGGCACGTAGGCGCCGCGGGCGTCGGTGTAGGCGAACGCTTGGATGTAGCCCTGGTTCACCAGCCGCCGGTAGGGCTCCCGGGAACTGACGTGGCCCAGGTCGTAGAGCACCTTGTGCCAGAACCGCGAATACAGCAGGTGCAGCACCGCGTGCTCGACGCCGCCGACATAGAGGTCGACCCCGCCGGGGTCATCCGGGCCATGCTCGGCGGGCCGCGGACCCATCCAGTAGGCCTCATTTTCCTTGGCGCAGAACTGCTCCGGGTTGTGCGGGTCGATGTAGCGCAGCTCGTACCAGGAGCTGCCGGCCCACTGCGGCATCACGTTGGTGTCCCGGGTGTAGGGCTTGAGGCCGTCACCGAAGTCCAGCTCGACATGCACCCAGTCGCTGGCCTTGGCCAGCGGCGGGGACGGCTCGCTGTCGGCGTCGTCCGGGTCGAACAGCACCGGCGAATAGTCCGGCACGTCGGGCAGCTCGACCGGCAGTGCGGCCTCGTCCAGTGGGTGCGCCCGCCCGTCGCTGTCGTAGACGATCGGGAATGGCTCACCCCAGTACCGCTGCCGCGCGAAAAGCCAATCCCGCAACTTGTATTCGGTGCGGGCCCAGCCGCGGCCGTCGGCGGCCAACCGTTCGGTGATCGCCTTCTTGGCCTCGGCCACGCCCAGCCCGTCGAGCTGGCCGGAGTTCACCAGCACCCCGTCGCCGCTGTAGGCGGCCTGCGAAATATCGCCGCCGGCAATGACTTCCACGATCGGCAGGCCGAACTCGTGAGCGAACTCCCAGTCGCGCTGGTCATGGCCCGGGACGGCCATGATGGCGCCGGTGCCGTACCCGATCAGCACGTAGTCGGCGATGAAGATCGGCACCAGCTCGCCGTTGACCGGGTTGGTGGCGTAGCTGCCCAGAAACACCCCGGTCTTGGCCTTGTTCTCCTGGCGCTCCAGGTCGGACTTGGCGGCGATGCCGGCGCGGTAGGCCGCCACCGCGTCGCGCGGGGTGGCCGCCCCGTACGTCCAGCGCGCATCGACGCCGTCGGGCCACGCGTCGGCCGCCAGGGTGTCGACCAGGTCGTGCTCGGGCGCCAACACCATGTACATCGCCCCGAACAGCGTGTCGGGGCGGGTGGTGAACACCTCGATATCGCCGGCGTCGGTGCCGAACAGCACCGCCGCACCGGTGGACCGGCCGATCCAGTTGCGCTGCATGGTCTTGACCTTTTCCGGCCAATCCAGCACATCCAGGTCCTCCAGCAACCGGTCGGAGTAGGCGGTGATCCGCATCATCCACTGCCGCAACCGCTTCCGGAACACCGGGAAGTTTCCGCGCTCGCTGCGGCCGTCGGCGGTGACCTCTTCATTGGCGAGCACGGTGCCCAGCCCGGGACACCAGTTCACCAGCGAGTCGGCCCGGTAGACCAGCCGGTAGCCGTCGACCACGTCGGCGCGTTCCCCGGTCGACAGCGCAGCCCAGTCCCGGCCGTCGTCGAGGGTGCGGGCCCCGGAATCGAATTCGGCGACCAGCTCGGCGACCGGTCGCGCCTTGTTGGCGTCGGTGTCGAACCAGGCGTTATAGATCTGCAGGAAGATCCACTGCGTCCACTTGTAGAACTCGACGTCGGTGGTGGCAAACGTCCGGCGGCTGTCGTGGCCCAAGCCCAGCCGGCCCAGCTGGCGCCGGAAGTTGACGATGTTGGCCTCGGTCCGGGTCCGCGGGTGGGTACCGGTTTGCACCGCGTACTGCTCGGCGGGCAACCCGAACGCGTCGAACCCCAAGGCGTGCAGCACATTGTGGCCGGTCATCCGGAAATACCGGGCGTAGACGTCGGTGGCGATGTAGCCCAGCGGATGCCCGACGTGCAGCCCGTCGCCCGACGGGTAGGGGAACATGTCCTGGACGAACATCTTGTCCTCGGGCACCGACGCGCCGTCGGCCGGGGCCAGCTCGCCGACCGGGTTGGGCACGTTGAACGTGCCCTGCCGCACCCAGGTGTCCTGCCAGCCCCGTTCGATGCGTCCGGCCAACTCCGCGGTGTAGCGGTGCGGGGGCGCGTCGGCGTCGGCGTCGAGGGCACCGGCGCCGCGAACCGGCGTAGTCGAGGATTCGGTCACCTGAACAGGGTATAAGGGCCGTACCGGCGGCCCGCTCGGCGACCAGGTTGGTCTCGGTTGCGTTGCGGACCGATCAGGGCTTCATTCCAGGTCGGTTCCAGGTCGATTCCGGCTCTGTCCCCGCGCGCGTGGCGCTGCTTACAGTCGGCTCGTGATGCGGGCTGCACCCGCCCGTAGCCGTTCGGAAGGACCCGACCCATGACGCAGACTGCCCGTCGCCGGCGACTACTGCTCGGTGGGCTGGCCGCTGGTGTGGTCGCCGCCGCGGGCTGGGCCGGCGGCACCGCATCCGCCGAGCCGCTGTTTCCGTCGCCGCCCACCCCGGCCCCGGCCCCGGCGGCCGTGCCGGTCACCCCCAACGCCGTCGGCACCAACCCGGCGGCCGTGGCGCCGCCCGCGACCTTCCCCGGGGTGCCCGGCGCGCCGGTCCAACAACCGGTCCAGCAGCCCGTCCAACAACCGGCCCAGCAGCCGGTCCAGCAGCCGGTGCTCACGCCGGCCCGCTCCGGAACGCTGCGCGAGTTCTTCGCGGCCCACAACGTCGCGATGGAGCCGCAGAAACCGCAGGGCTTCGACGCGCTGGACATCACCTTGCCGGTGCCGCCCGGGTGGACCCAGGTGCCCGATCCCAACGTGGTGGACGCGTTCGCGGTGATCGCCGATCGGCACGCCGACTCGCTGTACACCCCGAACGCGCAGGTGGTGGTGTACAAACTGGTCGGCGACTTCGATCCCGTGGAGGCAATCACGCACGGCTACGTCGACAGCCGGCAGCAGCTGGCCTGGCGGACCACCAACGCGTCGCTGGCTACCTTCGGCGGCTTCCCGTCGTCGCTGATCGAGGGCACCTACCGGCAAAACGAGATGACGCTGAACACCTCGCAGCGCTACGTCATCGCCACCTCGGGGGCGGACCGGTATCTGGTGTCGCTGGCGGTGACCACCGCGGCGACCCGGGCGATCGCCGCCGCCCCGGCCACCGACGCCATCATCAACGGCTTCCGGGTGGCGGCCCCCACCACGGCGCACGCGCCGGCGCCGCCGCCCGGCCCGGCGGGCGTGCCGGGCGCACCCGCGGTGCCCGCACCCCCCAGGGCGCCCGGCTTCTCGGGTTGACCCGGCCCCGACGCGGGGTGAGCCGCGCATTCGGCGGCGATCCGGGCCTCGTATTGTGGGGCCATGCTGATCGCGGGTGTGCTATGCCTGTGCGCTGCCGTCGCGTCCACGGTGGGTGGGCTATGGACGCTGCGGCGGCCGCACGGCGGCGACCCCGGTCAACAGGTCCTGCGTGCCATGGCGCCCACCCAGCTGGCGGCCGCGGTGCTGCTGGGTGTGGGTGGCGCGGTGGCCCTGGCCGGACCGCCGCACGGCGCGGTGTTGGTGCTGGCGG
>NZ_MLQM01000124.1:0-16417 GCF_001854525.1 Mycobacterium talmoniae | reverse complement strand
CCCGCACACCGCCCGGCAGGCCCGCTACGTGGCCGGCTGCCTGGCGGCGGTGCGGCGCGGCGGGTCCACCCGCATCGAGGCCCGGTCGCGGATCCGGGTGCATCGGCGGCTGCCGACCCGCGGGCTGTCCCGGTTCTACCTCACCGGCTCGGTGGGCGCCGACGACGAGGTCTACGACGGCCCGGCCACGCTGACCCACGACGGCCAGCAGCATGACGCCCGGGTCCGGTTGGCCGGGCATTTCGACCCGATCGACGGTCAATACCACTGGCAGGGCACGCTTTTCGCGGACCTGCCGGGCACCCGGGTGACCGGTTCGCAGGTCAGCATCCGCATCGGCGAGCACAGCGGCGCGGCCCGCATCACCGAACGGACCCCGTGGGGCACGCTGGCGGTGGTCGGGATCGCCGGCTACCCGCCGTTCCCGCTGCCCGACGTCGAAATCGCGCTGCCGCCGCGCGCCACGGTCTGATGCGGCGCCACCAAACCCGCCCGCAAAATTAGAACACGTTCTAGTATTTGGTGGTCCCCCAGACTGCCAAGGAGATGACGTGCGGTTCAGCTACGCCGAAGCCATGACCGACCCCTCGTTTTATGTGCCGCTGGCGCAGGCGGCCGAGGCGGCCGGCTACACCAGCATGACCATCCCGGACAGCCTCGCCTACCCGTTCGAGTCGGACTCGAAATACCCCTACACCCCCGACGGCAACCGCGAGTTCCTGGACGGCAAGGCGTTCATCGAGACGTTCGTGCTGACCGCGGCGCTGGGCGCGGTGACCAGCACATTGCGGTTCACCCCGTTTGTGCTCAAGCTGCCGATCCGCCCGCCGGCGCTGGTGGCCAAGCAGGCGGGTTCGTTGGCGGCGCTGATCGGCAACCGGCTCGCGCTCGGGGTGGGCACCAGCCCGTGGCCCGAGGATTACGAGCTGCTGGGGGTCCCGTTCGCTCGGCGCGGCAAGCGGATGGACGAGTGCATCGAGATCATCCAGGGCTTGACCACCGGGGACTATTTCGAGTTCCACGGCGAGTTCTACGACATCCCGAAGACCAAGATGACGCCGGCGCCCACGCAGCCGATCCCGATCCTGGTCGGCGGGCACGCCGACGCCGCGCTGCGGCGCGCGGCCCGCGCCGACGGCTGGATGCACGGCGGCGGCGACGCCGACGAACTCGACCGGCTGATCGCCCGGCTGGGCCAGTTGCGGCAGGAAGAAGAGGTGGCCCGTACTCGGCCATTTGAAATCCACGTGATCTCGCTGGACGGCTTCACCGTCGACGGCGTCAAACGGCTGGAGGACAAGGGCGTCACCGACGTCATCGTGGGTTTCCGAGTTCCCTACATCATCGGCCCCGACACCCAGCCGCTGGCGGACAAAATCGCCAACCTGGAGCGGTTCGCCGACCAGGTGATCGCGAAAGTGTAACCGCTACAGCGGATCCCAGATCGGTGAACGCTTCTCCTGGTGGGCCTTGGCGGCCTCGGCCGGGTTGTTGGTGAATCCGCTGAGGATCTGGGTGCGGTTCTCGATCTCCTTGGCGTGCCGCAGGCTGGGCGCGTCCAGCGCGGCGTTGAGCCCGATCTTGGTCTGCCACACGCCGTAGGCGTTGTTGTCGACGATCGAGCGGGCCATCGTCGTTGCGGCGGTCAGCAGCTCGTCGGCGGCCACCACCTCGTGCACCAGCTTGATCCGGTAGGCCTCGTCGGCGTCGATGATGCGGCCGGTCAGCATCAGTTCGCGGGCCACCCCGGCGCCGACGATTTTGGGCAACAGATAGCTGGTGCCCATGTCCATCGACGAGAACCCGGCCTTGATGAACACCGACCCGAACCGGGCCGCCTCGGCGGCGATGCGGATGTCGCAGTGCAGCGCGAAAGCCAAACCGCCGCCGACGGCGACGCCGTTGACGGCGGCGATCACCGGGATGGGCAACTCGTAGAGCCGGGTGAGCTGGTCGGCGAGCCGCACCTGAGCGTCGTAGGTGGTCTTGAACGCCGGGCTGCGGCTGGGCTTGGTCCACGGCTCCCCGGTGCCGCTCAGGTCGGCGCCGGCGCAAAAGCCCCGCCCGGCGCCGGTCAGGACGGCGACCCGGAATTCCCCGGTGCCGAGCCGGTCCAACGCGGCGTCCATCCCGTCGAGCAGGGCGCCGTCGATGGCGTTCAGCCGGTTGGGCCGGTTCAACGTCACGCAGCCGATCTGGTTGTCCAGGGTCTTCACGTCCACCGCCGCCATGGGTTCAACATAACCGCCGAGCAGACGCAAAAGCCCCCAAAATCGGGCCCTGGAAGGGGCTTTTGTGTCTGCTCGCCGGGGTGGTAGAGAGCTGTCTATGACCGAAGACCTCGTCTCCGACGCGACGATCGCCGCCATGTCCGCCGCCCAGCGTCGCGACCTGATTCGTCGGCTACGACGGCCGCTGGCCGAGCTGGTGCCCGCGACGACCTACGAGCGGGAGCGCCGGATTCGGCTCGGGCTGATGATCAGCGGTGCGGTGGGATTGATTCCGTGGATCGTCTATCTGGCGTTGACGCTGCCGGACACCTACGTCGCCCATAACTGGCCGGCGACCTGGGTGGGTTTCGACACGCTGCTGGTGCTGTTCATGGCCGGCACCGCGATCCTGGGTTTTCTGCGCCGTCAGGTGTTGATCCTGTCCGCGTTCACCACCGGGGTGTTGCTGGTCTGCGACGTGTGGTTCGACGTCATGACCGCCGGCCCGCGCGACTTGTGGGTGTCGCTGCTGACCGCGGGGGTGTCGCTGCCGCTGGCGGCCATCCTGATTGTCGGCGCGCTGCGCATCCTGCGGCTGACCGCCACCCAGTTGTGGCTGATCGACACCGGCACCCCGTTGTGGCGGCTGCCGTTGCTGCCGTGACCTCCCCGGGACTCCTTCCCGGCGAGCAGACGCAGAATCGCATGATTCGGGCCCCGACAGTGCGATTCTGCGTCTGCTCGCGGTCCTAGTTTCGCCCCGGCGCGGCGTGGCGGGCCAGCCGCTCGTCGTGGATCTTGACCAACTCCCGGAACCCGATCCGGTGATACTGCGGCACCGGTTGCACCCCCCACTTGTCCTGTGCGGTGTGTTGCCCGGCCGCTTCGGGCGCCCCGCCGAACGGCGCGCCGCCCATCGGATACGGGAACGCGCATTCGGCGGTGTCGTCGGAGTAGCGGACCTTCATCAGCTCGCTGCAGATCTCGCGGAACGACAGCGTCGGCCAGCCGTACCAGACCGCCAGCGCGGGCATGGTGAACGAGCCCTCGATCACCAACCCGAACAGGCACACGAACAGTCCGCGTTTGAGCCACTTGTGCATCCGCGCGAAGATCGGTGTGGTGCCCAGCGGAAGCTCCTGCGGGGGCGTCTCGTCCGACGTCGATGTGCTCATGTGCAGCGTCCTTTCTCAGTCGGAGAAGATTTCCCGGTTGACGGTGTGCAGATACGGGATCGCCAAAAATGGTGTGATGTAGAAGATGTCGTAGATCCACCAGCCGATCACCGGCAACACCACGCCGGCGTAGCGGATGTCGGCGTACATGGTCATGTTGAACGTGTAGCCGATCCAGATGACGATGCCGAACCAGCAGGTGACGATCAGCCACTGATGGCCCCACCGCTTCATCTGCAAGAACGCGATCGCCGCGGCGATGCGCATGGTGAACACCGTGAGGATGAGCGCGACCTCCCATGCCTTCTCCCCCGGCGCGCCCGCCCCGCCGATCCACAGCTCGTTGTAATGCCAGAAGTATCCGGCGTCGAAGAAGTTGCCCCAGGCGGTGATGATGGTGCGGTTCAACAGCGTGTGGTTGGCCAGCAGGTCCAGCGACCACCCCAAGCTGTTCAGGGCGGCGTCGACGATCACCAGATAGCCGATCAACGTGACGATGACGGGCCGCACCGACAGCCCGGACTGCTGCGCCTTGCGTTGCAGCCACACCCCGCGCAGGAAAAACGGCAGGCCGGCGAAGCCGATGAACATGGTGCCGATCAGCAGCGAACCGCCGATGAGCCAGCGGTCGGCTTGGCGTTGCGCCTGGCGGGATTGCTCCAGGTGTTCGTCGTAGGTCAGCGAATCGGCGGAAACCGTGGGCACGTTCACGCTCTCCCCTACCAATCCCGAACCATGTACATGTGCAGCTGGATCAAGAACATCGACAGCAGCCAGCCGTAGGCGAAGAGCTGGAAGGCGATCATCGCGCGTTTACGTTTGCGGTCTTGGTCATTCACGGGCAGGGTCCTTTCCTCACCGTTGCGTCGGTGATCCGTCGGTGGCCGACAGGGTGGCCGCGGCGATTTCGCGTAACCCGTCGGACAGGGCGCCGTCGCTGCTGAGCGGCGCCAGGATGCAGGCGTCGGCAGCCTCGAGTTCTGCTGCGCCGGCGGCGATCAGCTGGGCCGCGGTGACCAGCACCCGGGTGGACGGCGGTTCGAAATGAAACGCGTCGTCGGCGCGGCGGATGCCGGTGGCGCAGGCCACCAGCCGCTGCGCGGTCGGCAGGTCGATGCCGGCCTCCTTGACCAGCACTTCGGCCTCCCGATCGGGTGCCAGGTAGTCCATGGCCAGGGTCACGAAGCGTTGCCGGAACGACGGTTTCAGCTCCTTGAGCGAGCTGCGGTAGGCCGGGTTGTAGGAGCAGACCAGCATGAACGACTCCGGCGCGTGCACCACTTCCCCGGCCCGATCCAGGTACAGGGCGCGCCGGTGGTCGGTCAGGGAATGCAGGATGGCCAGCGAATCGTGCCGGGCTTCGACCACCTCGTCGAGGTAGCAGAGGGCGCCGTCTTTGACCGCCCGGGTCAGCGGGCCGTCGGTCCACACCACGTCGCCGCCGGTCACCAGGAACCGGCCCACCAGATCGGAGCTGGTCAGGTCGTCGTGGCAGCTGATGGTGACCACCGGCCGCCCCAGCAGGCCGCCCATGTGCTCGACCAATCGGGTCTTGCCGCAGCCGGTGGGGCCGGTGAGCATGACCGGCAGCCGCTGCTGAAAGGCCCGCTCGAACAACGAGATCTCGTTACCGGTGGCGTAGTAGAGGTCGCTCATGCGGCCACCAGCTCGCGATGCACGTGGGCCAGCACCCGCGGCAGCTCCTCGACCCGCCGGATCCGCTGAGACCGCCGCGGCCCGAACACCTCCGGCAGCGGATCGACCCGGGCGGGCCCGACGCCCAGGTAGTACACGGTCACGCCGACCTCGCCCGCTTCCTGCACGGCATGCGCGACATCGGCCCAGGCGTAGCGGCCCTCGTAGCCCTCATCGGACATCAGGCCGTCCCCGATCACAATCAGCAGCCGCCGCTCCGACGGCTGGGCCAGCAGCCGGCTGGTCAAATGCCGCAGCGGGGCACCGAGTCTGGTGTAGCCACCGGTGGCCAGCCCCGACCCGCTGGGGTCGACGGCATGGGTGTCGTCGAAGTCCTTCAGGCAGCGCACCTCGACGCGGTGCCGGGTGTTGCCGCTGAACACGAAGATGCCGTGGCGTTCCCGGGCCAGCGTCATGGCGCGGGACAACGCGTCGGCGCAGGCCAGCTCCAGCCGGAAGATCCGGCCGCCGTGTATGCCCAGCGAGGAGCTGCCGTCCAGCAACACCGCGGTGCTGACGTCGCGGCAGCTGGGCAGCAGGTCGCGGAACACCCGTGGTTGGGTCGCGGTGCCGGTAAGGGTGTCGACGTAGTGGCTGACGTAGCGGTCGAGGTCCAGATCGGATCCGTCCTCCAGGCCGGTGCGCATCGCGCGGTGGGTGTGCTCTTCGAACCAGCGCCGCAGCTCGGGGGAAACCGCCGCGAGCCGCCGGCCCCGCGCCGCGTGCCTGCGCTCCAGGACCGCGACATGGTCGGTGAGAAACCGCTGCGTCCAGGCGTTCCACTCCGGGTACGGGATGCCGGCGCGCTGATCGGGGCGGATCTCGATGTCGTCGTTCTCCGGGCGGCTCGGCGGCGGCAGGTTCGGATTGCGCACGCCCCCTTCGCCGCCCACCGGCACCGACATCAGCCGCTTGGCGTCCTTGCGCGGCGTGGTCCACGGCATCCGGCCGTAGGCGCGCCGGATCGCGGTGCCCAGGGCGCCGTG
This sequence comes from Mycobacterium talmoniae, assembly GCF_001854525.1. Classification (NCBI taxonomy): domain Bacteria; kingdom Bacillati; phylum Actinomycetota; class Actinomycetes; order Mycobacteriales; family Mycobacteriaceae; genus Mycobacterium; species Mycobacterium talmoniae. The sequence goes on along the minus strand of NZ_MLQM01000124.1, from coordinate 10,351 downwards.
CGCCGCGGCGGCCAGCGGCAGCTGTCCGAGCAGCGGGTGGCTGGGCAGCGGTTGCCGGGACCGCGTCAATTCCGCGGCACGGTGCAGCATTTCGGCGCCGTCCAGGTCGGGGTCCAGGGGCTCGATACCGGGCAGCACCCGTTGGGTTTCGGCCAGCAGCCCCGGCCACCGCGCGGCGACCCACCCCAGCGCGACACCGCCTTCCACCAGTGCCAGCGCCGCGCGGCGCCGCGGCGCATACTCGTGCAGCGGGTAGCCGGCGATGCGGTCCTTGGACGGCGAACACTGCAGCGCCACACCGCAGGTCACGGTGCGCCGGGTCCAGTCGGCCACCGGCGGCGGGTACGGGACCTGCACGAGGCTGCGGGCGGAGTTCAGCCCGAAGCAGCGCCGCTCCCCGGAGATCAGCCGCACCCCCGCTCGGCGGCGGTCCGACAGGGCGACGGCGGTCAGCGCACAGCTGCGCTCAACGGCTAACGCGGTGGTCATGGTCAGAACGTGCCGATGTTGCTCATCATCCAGTACCAGAACGCGACCATGCCGCAGATGGCGCCCCAGGCGAGCAGCAGGCGCAGGATTTCTTGCCACATAGGTCAGGTCTCCCTCTCATCGAGCTTCCATGCCCCGCAGCGCGGTGGCGACGAAGGTGTCCAACATGTCGGCGCGCAGCGTCTCCGACGTCCGCGTCGTGGTCAGCAGCGAATACAACCCCAGCAGGAAAAACACCGCACTGTGGAAGGGGTCCACCTCCGCGCAGGCCTCGCCGGCGTCGCGGGCTCGCTCGAGTTCCTGAACGACCAGCACGATCAGCGGGTGGTCGGTCCACTCGTCGTCCGGTGGCCGGTTCGACGAGAAGTGCAGGGCCAGAAAGTCTTTGAACAACAGGCTGCCCAGCCGTTGTTCGAGTGCGGCCACCACCCGCACCACCTCGGTCAACGCCGCGGCCAAATCGTGCGGTGTTTCCAGGAAGCGGGCGAACTCGTCGGCCAGCCGTTGCTCCTCGCGCCGTTCCAGCTCGAAGAGCACGTGTTCTTTGGTCGGGAAATGGAAGTAGAAGGTGCCGTGCGCGACGCCGGCGGCGGCGACGATGGCGCCGACGTCGGCCTCGGCCATCCCCGCGCGTTTGAACTCGGTCAGCGCCGCCCGCAACAGGCGCTGACGCGTCTGCAGACGCTGCGTCTCCCGCGCGGATAGCTTCTCGGTCACTCGCGGCATGGTTCGCTATTTGTAGCCGATTCGCTGACTCTAGTCAATGACTTGTGTCAGTAATGCGGCCGAGCAGACGCAAAAGCCCCCTTTTCGCGGGTCGAAAGGGGGCTTTTGTGTCTGCTCGCGGGACTAACTCAGCCGCGCTTGGCCAGCCACTCGGCCTGCAGGCCCAGCAGCGCCATCAGCTCCAATCGCGGTGTGTCGGCGTCGAGTTCGCGGTAGCGCTGATACACGTTGACGACGACACGTTCGGCGTCCAGCCACGTCGCGTACTCGCCGAGGTCGATCCCGTCGGCCGCCTCGGCGAACGACAGGCCCCTGCCGTGGGCGGCGTCGGCCTGCTCGGCCACGTGCAGCAGGTAGCCGCGGACCGCGCGGATCCCGTCCGGGTCGGTGATCGGGCCGTGGCCGGGCACCACGGTGGGGGCGTCCAGCCCGATCATCGCGTCGCAGGCCGCCACCCAGTTGGCGATCGGGCCGGCCCACACGATCGGGGTGCACCCGATGAACAACAGATCCCCGGCGAACAGCACCCCGGCGTCGGGGACGTGCACGACGGAGTCGGCGGCGGTGTGGGCCGGCCCCAGGTTCAGCACCCGGACCGGCCGGCCGCCGACCTCGATGCTCAGCTCGTCGTCGAACGTCTGGTCGGCGTTGCGCAGCCGGATCCCCCGGAAATCGAAGGGTCCGAAGCGCTCCCGGGCGTAGCGGGTGGCGACCGGGCCCAGGTCGGCGGTCTGGGTCAACGTCAGCATCTCCGGGGCCATGCCGTGCGCGATCTCCGCGGCGGTGCCGGCGGCGGCGATGATGCGCACCGCGCGGTCCAGCAGCTGATTGCCGTGGGTGTGGTCGCCGTTGGAATGGGTGATCACCGCGTCGGTGACCGGCGCCGCGGCGGTCAGCGGTGCCATCGCGGCCAGCATCTCCCGGGTCAACGGCAGATCGAACAGCGTGTCGACCAGCAGCGAAGCGCCGTCACCGACGATAAGCCCGGCGTTGCTCCAGCCGTAGCCGCCGTCGGGCAGCGTCCAGGCCCACACCCGGTCGCCGACCTGGTGCAGCCCGCGGGTGTACGGAATCTTCGCCGGCGCCGGATTAACCCGCGGCGCAGCCGGGCCGGCGTCCGGGTTGGGCCGCGCCGGCAACGGGTGCGGCGCGGGTGTGGCGCGCACGGTTTGCCGGGTTTCGCCGAGGCCTTGCACCCGCAGGGTGACCACGTCACCGTCGTGCAGCCAGCCGGGGAAGGTTTCCGGTGCGCTCAGGCTCAGGTGTTCGACCAGGGTGCAGGTCGGCACGGTGCCGGAGCCGACGACGTCGCCGGGGGCCAGGGTCACCCCGCGCGAGGCGTAGGAGATGACTTCGCCGAAGCTCCAGTCCATCGTCGCGGTCGACCCGGAGCCGATCACGGTGTCGTTGACCAGCGCGGTGACGCCGAGGCCGAGTTTGCCGCCGCGGCGGTAGGGCTCCAGCTCGTCGGGGGTGACCAGGTAGGGGCCCAACGTGACGCCGCTGTCCTTGCCCTTGGCCTGCCCGATGCCCAGTTGGCTGTCCAGTTGCTGCAGATCGCGCGCCGACCAGTCGTTGAAGATGGTGTAGCCGATGATCGCCGCCTCGGCCTCGGCGACCGACAGGTCCTTACCGGCTACCCCGATCACCGCCGCGATCTCCAATTCGAAGTCCTGCCAGGCGCTGCCCGGCGCCATCGGCGCGTCGTCGTAGGGTCCCAGCACGGTGGCCGGGCAGGCGAAGTAGAACGCCGGCACCCGATACCAGGTGTCCTTGAGCACCCGGCCCCCGCCCATCGCGGCCTGGCAGTTGCGCATGTGCTCCAAAAAGCACAGCGAGTCCCGGATCGACGGCGGGCGCGGGATCGGCGCCATCAGCGTCACCTCGGCCAGCCGCGCCGTGGCCGGTGCCCGCAGCGCCTCCTCGCCGGCGCGGCGCAGCCCGGCGGGGCCACCCCGAATCAGCTCCAGCAGCGTGACACCGGCCGGCAGCGGGTGGATCGCCTCCCCGGACAACACCCCGGTGCGTTCACCCGCACCGTCCCGATAGGTCACCCAGCGCATGCGCTACCTCCCGTCATTCGCGGACCACCTGGTCCGGTGTCTTGTCCGGCCGCAGTCCTCGCCAACTGGGTTGGCGTAGCCGGCCGTCCGATGTCCATTCGCTGTAACGCACCTCGCCGACCAGGGTCGGCCGGACAAACGTGACGCCCTTGGCGTCCTGGGTGCCCAGCGGGGCGTTGAACGGCGAGTCGTCGGTGTACAACGGCGCCAGGGTCTTCTGGAGCCGGGCCAGGTCGCGTTGGGTGAAGCCGGTGCCGACCCGCCCGGCGAACTGCAGCCCGCCGCGGCCGGGGATACCCATCAGCAGCGACCCGATGCCGCCGCTGCGGCCGCCTTCACCGGCGCGCCAGCCGCCGATGACGACCTCCTGGGTGTTCCAGTGTTTGTCCTTGACCCACGACGCGGCTCGACGCCCCGGCTGATACGGGGAGTCCCACTTCTTGGCGACCACGCCCTCCCAGCCGCGGTCGCGGGAGTAGTCCAGCGCCGCGGCCCCGTCGCCGGGCAGCAGCGGCGGCACGATCAGATCGGTGCCGGCGGCCAGCGTTTCCAGCAGCCGCCGCCGATCCCGGTAGCGGGCCCGCAGCAGCGACCGGCCGTCCAGGTAGAGCAGGTCGAACGCCCAGAACTCGAGTGCGGCACTGCGCCCGCGGTTTTGCATCGCGGTGAAGCTGGGCACGCCCGCGTCGTCGAGCACGACGACCTCGCCGTCGAGCACCACCCGGTGGTCGGCCACGGCGTCGGCCACCGACTGCAGCTGCCGGAATTCGGCGGTGACGTCGCGTCCGCTGCGTGATCGCAGCCGCAGGTTGGCGTGGTCGGCCTCCACCAACAACCGGTAGCCGTCCCACTTGCCCTCGAACGCCCACTGCTCGGCGGTCAGCACCGCCACCGAGCCCTCGGTGGCCAGCATCGGGGACAGCTGCTCGAAGACGAACACCTTCTGGTCTTTCATCCGGTGCGCCAGCCACTGGTCGCCGTTGGTCTGAATCAGCGCGTACCGCCCGGAGATCCGCTCGCCGTGCAGGGTGACAATTACTTCGTCGTCGCGGAACTTCTCGGTGTCGTAGCTGCCGGCGTCCCAGATGATCACCCGGCCGGCGCCGTATTCGCCCTTCGGGATGGTGCCCTCGAACGTCGCGTATTCCAGCGGGTGGTCCTCGGTGTGCACGGCCAGATGGTTGACCGCCGGGGTGTCGGGCAGGTTCTTGGGCACCGCCCAGCTCACCATGACCCCGTCGCGCTCCAGCCGAAAGTCGTAATGCAGCCGGCGGGCGTGGTGCTCCTGGATGACGAACCGATCGTTATTGCCGGCGGGCGCGGCGGATTTGGGTAGCGGTTCGGGGGTTTTGCCCGCATTGCGCATGCTGCGGTAGACGTCGAGTCTGTCGGCGGCGCCCAGATCGGCGTCCAGCGCCGCCAACAGGTCACCGTCGGCGCCGACCCGGGCCAGCATTTCGTCGTAGCGCAGCTGCCGCAGCTCGGGGTCGTCGAGTTCCTCCCAGCTGCGGGGCGCGGCCACGGTGGGCAGCTCACGGCCGCGCAGCGAATACGGGGCGATGGTGGTCTTCGACCCGTTGTTTTGGCTCCAGTCCACGAACACCTTGCCGGCCCGCACGCTCTTGGTCATCGTCGAGGTGACCAGCGTGGGCGCCTCCTGCTCCAGTTGCTGCGCAATGCGTTTGGCCAACACCGCCGCGCCGCGGCTGCTCACCGGCTTGTCCAGCGGGACATACAGGTGCAGCCCTTTGCTGCCGCTGGTCAGCGGGAAGGTGGTCAAGCCGATATCGCCGATCAAATCCCGGATGGTGCGGGCCAGTTCGGCCAGCTGGGCCATGGTCACGCCGTCGCCGGGGTCCAGGTCGAACACCAATCGTGTTGCCGGGCCGGGCTTCCCACCGACGAACCGCCACTGCGGCACATGCACCTCCAGCGCCGCCTGCTGCGCGATCCAGGCCAGCGCCGTGGTGTCGTCGAGGATCGGGTAGCTGGTGGTGCCGGACCGGTGCGCGACGGTGCCGCGGCGCAGCCAGTCCGGCGCGGAGTCGGCCAGGTTCTTTTCGAAGAACGACGGCTGCTCGACCCCGTTGGGCCACCGCTTGCGGGTCGCCGGACGCCCGGCGATATGCGGCAGCATCACCTCGGCGATGCGCGTGTAGTAGTCGAAGACGTCGGCCTTGGTGGTACCGCTGGCCGGGTACAGCACCTTGTCGGCGTTGGTCAGCTGGACCCGCGGTCCGGAGGTCGCCCCCGGGGGCCACACCTGCGTCGCCGTCACCGGTCCATGTTCTCGCATCGGGCGCCGGATTCGCGTTGACTCTGCGTCCAGGGCGCGGGTTACTCGAACTTTTGCGCCCTACGCGCAGACTCAACGTGCGTTGCGGCGAGAAGCCGGGCGCGCCCGCCGGCCTGGCGGCATGATGAGCCGTGTGGACCTGCCATGAAGCTGACCAATGCGGCGCTGGGCCGGCTGCCGATCGCCGCACCGGGCTATGACCGCAGCGAAATCGGGATCGGCATTGCGCATTTCGGTGTCGGCGCGTTCCACCGCGCGCATCAAGCCGCCTACCTCGACCGGCTGCTGGGCCAGGGCCTGGCTCGGGACTGGGGCATCTGCGGGGTGGGGGTGCTGCCCGACGACCGCCGGATGCGCGACGTGCTGTGCGGCCAGGACGGGCTGTACACGCTGGTCGTGGCGCACCCGGACGGCCGTCGCGACCCGCGGGTGATCGGCTCGATCGTGGACTACCGCTACGCCCCCGACGATCCCGCGGCGGTGATCGACCTGCTCGCCGCGCCCGGCACCCGGATCATCTCGCTGACCATCACCGAGGGCGGCTACCAGGACCCCGACGGGCCGGCGTTCGCCCTGATCACCGCGGCCCTGGCGCGTCGGCGCGACCGCGGCCTGCCCGCGCCGACGATCATGTCGTGCGACAACATCGAACACAACGGCGCGGCGGCACGCCGGGCGGTGACGATCCACGCCGAACACCGCTATCCGGGCCTGGCCGGCTGGATCACCGCGCGCACCCGGTTCCCGAACTCGATGGTGGACCGGATCACCCCGGCCACCACCCCGGAGGTCGCGGCCGCGCTGGAGGGTGATTTCGGCGTCACGGACGGCTGGCCGGTGAGCACCGAGCCGTTCACCGCCTGGGTGCTTGAGGACGACTTCGCCGACGGCCGACCGCCGTGGGAGCGGGCCGGGGTGCTGCTGGTCGACGATGTGGCCCCGTATGAGTTGATGAAGCTGCGGCTGCTCAACGCCGGCCACCAGTGCCTGGCCTACTTCGGCTACCTGTGCGGCTACCGGTTGGTCGCCGACGCGGCCCGCGACCCGCTGTTGGCCGGGCTGCTGCGCGGCTACTTGGCGTGCGAGGCGGCGCCGACGCTGCCACCGGTGCCCGGGATCGACCTGGCCGACTACCAGCGCACCCTGCTCGACCGGTTCGCCAACCCCGGTGTGCGCGACACGATTCCGCGGCTGTGCGCGCACGCCTCGGACCGCATCCCGAAATGGCTGCTGCCGGTGATTCGAGCCAACCTGGTCGGCGGGGCACCGATCCGGCTGGCGTCGGCGGCGGTCGCCGCCTGGGCGCGCTACGCCGAGGGCGTCGACGAGCGGGGCCAGCCCATTGAGGTCATCGACCGGCTGGCCGCGTCGCTGGTGCCGCTGGCCCGCTCGCAGCGCAGCCAGCCCACCGCGTTCATCGAGAACACCGCGCTGTTCGGGGATCTGGCGCGTCAGCCCCGGTTCGTGGCGGACTACGGGTGGGCGTTGGATTCCTTGCATCGCCGCGGGGCGCGGGCGACGCTGGAGGCGTTGCTGGGTAAGGAGCACCCATGAACCGCGCCGCCGACGATGCAGTGGGGGCACCCCGACGAGGGGGACGAAGCGATGAAGAGGAGCGGCGCCAGTGAGCAGAGCACTGGTGATCGGTGAAGCGCTGATCGACATCGTCGAGCGCGACGGGCAGGTCAGCGGGGAGTATGTCGGCGGCAGCCCGCTCAATGTCGCGGTCGGGCTGGGCCGGTTGGGTCGCCCGGTGGATTTCTGGACCCACATCGGCGACGACCCGCGCGGGCACCGGATCGCCGACTACGTGACCGCCTCGGGTGCCCGGCTGGTCCCGGCCGGGACGACGGCCGCGCGGACCTCCACCGCGCGGGTCACCCTGGCCGAGGACGGCTCGGCGGCCTACGCCTTCGATATCGACTGGCAGCTGCCGGGCTCCTCGACGGTGCCGCCCCCGCTGCTGGTGCACACCGGGTCGATCGCCGCCGCGCTGGATCCCGGCTGTCTGGCGGTCGCCGCGCTGATCGACGCCTACCGAATCTCGGCCACCGTGACCCTGGACCCCAACGTGCGCCCCGGGTTGCTCCCCGATCCGGTGCTGGGACGCGAACGCATTGAACACCTCGTCGAACGCAGCGACGTCGTCAAGGTCAGCGACGAGGACCTGCGCTGGATCGACCCGGACCGGTCGGCCGAGCGGATCGCCCGAAGCTGGCTGGCCTCGGGCCCCTCGATCGTGGCGGTGACGCTGGGTGAGCGGGGCGCCTTCGCGGTGTGCGCGGCCGGGACCGCGCGGGTCGCGGCCCGGCCGGTGGCGGTGGTGGACACCGTCGGCGCCGGGGATGCGTTCATGGTCGGGCTGATCGACGCGCTGTGGCAGCACGGGTTGCTCGGCGCAGATCGGCGTGGCGACCTGGAACGGATCAGCCTGGACGCGCTGACCGCGGCGCTGGAGATCGCGAACCTGTCAGCGGCCCTCACCGTCGCCCGCGCCGGTGCTGACCTGCCCGATCGGGCCGCCCGGGACGCGGCGGCGCGTCGCGAGTAGATGCCCCGTGATGTGGGCATACTGGCGTTATGCGTTCGATCTGGAAAGGCTCGATCGCCTTCGGCCTGGTCAACGTCCCGGTCAAGGTGTACAGCGCCACCGAGGACCACGACATCAAGTTTCGCCAGGTGCACGCCAAGGACCACGGACGCATCCGGTACAAGCGGGTCTGCGAGGTGTGCGGCGAGGTCGTCGAGTACGCCGACATCGCCCGCGCCTACGAATCCGATGACGGCCAGATGGTGGTGATCACCGACGACGACATCGCGACCCTGCCCGAGGAACGCGGCCACGAAATCGAGGTGCTGGAATTCGTGCCGGCCAGCGATCTGGATCCGATGATGTATGACCGCAGCTACTTTTTGGAGCCGGATTCGAAATCGGCCAAATCCTATGTGCTGCTGGCCAAGACGCTGGCCGACACCGACCGGGTGGCGATCGTGCACTTTACCCTGCGCAACAAGACCCGGCTGGCGGCGTTGCGGGTGAAGGATTTCAGTAAACGCGACGTGATGGTGATCCACACCCTGCTGTGGCCCGACGAGATCCGCGACCCCGACTTCCCGGTGCTGGACAAGAAGGTCGAGATCAAACAGTCGGAGCTGAAGATGGCCGGGCAGGTGGTCGAGTCGATGGCCGACGATTTCGACCCGGACCGCTACCACGACACCTACCAGGAAGAACTGCATGAGCTGATCGAGGCCAAGCTCGAGGGCGGCGAGGCGTTCACCGCCGAGGAGCAGCCCGCCGAGCTCGACGAGACCGAGGACGTCTCCGACCTGCTGGCCAAGCTGGAGGCCAGCGTGAAATCGCGCTCCAAGAAGGCGCCGGCGAAGAAGGCCCCCGCCAAGGGCCGCGCGAAATCCAAGTCCTGACCGGTTCGGGCCCCTTGGGCGCCGAGTGTGCAGCTTCTTGCGCGAACTCGGCGGCATTTTCACGACAACCTGCACGGTCGACGCCGCCGCCCGCCGCGCGAACTAGAACGTGTTTCAGAAAGCCGCCCCGCGGGTGGCCGGGGCTTGCTACCGTGGCGCGGTGATCTTGGACAAGTTTCGTCTCGACAACAAGACAGCGGTGGTCACCGGGGCCGGCCGCGGACTGGGCGCGGCCATCGCGCTGGCCTTCGCCGAGGCCGGCGCGGACGTCGTCATCGCCTCCCGAACCCAATCCGAACTAGAGACCGTCGCCGAACAGATCCGCGGCGCGGGGCGGCGCGCCCATGTCGTCGTCGCCGATCTCGCCCACCCGGAGGACACCGCGAAACTCGCCGGGCAGGCGATCGACGCATTCGGCCAGCTCGACATCGTCGTCAACAACGTCGGCGGAACCATGCCCAACGCGCTGCTGACCACCGCGACCAAAGACCTCAAGGACGCGTTCACGTTCAACGTCGGCACCGCCCACGCGCTGACCACCGCGGCGGTGCCGCTGATGCTCGAACATTCCGGCGGCGGGGCGATCATCAACATCACCTCCACCATGGGCCGGCTGGCCGGGCGCGGCTTCGCCGCCTACGGCACCGCCAAGGCGGCGCTGGCCCACTACACCCGGTTGGCCGCGCTGGACCTGTGCCCGCGGATCCGGGTCAACGCGATCGCGCCCGGGTCGATCCTCACCTCGGCGCTGGATGTGGTGGCCGCCAACGAGGAACTGCGCGCCCCGATGGAGAAGGCCACGCCGCTGCGCCGGCTCGGGGACCCTACCGACATCGCCGCCGCCGCGGTGTATTTGGCGTCTCCGGCCGGGGCCTATCTGACCGGCAAGACGCTGGAAGTCGACGGCGGCATCACCTTCCCCAACCTTGACCTGCCCATCCCGGACCTGTGAGGACCTGACTAATGACTACCGCTGTCGACGATGCAGAGCGAAGCGGCGAGGAGCAGCGCGCGCCATTGCGCGTCGCCCAGATCGGCACCGGCAACGTCGGCGCCCACGCCCTCAGGGCGCTGATCACCAACCCGGACTACGAGCTGACCGGGGTGTGGGTGTCCTCGCAGTCCAAGGCCGGCACGGACGCGGCCGCGCTTGCCGGCCTTGACGGTTCGACCGGCGTCACCGCCACCACCGACCTGGATGCGGTGTTGGCCGCCAAACCGGACTGCGTGGTCTACACCGCGATGGCCGACAACCGGCTGCCCGAGGCGCTGGAGGATTACCGGCGCATCCTGGCCGCCGGCGTCAACGTCGTCGGCAGCAGCGCGGTGTTCCTGCAGTACCCGTGGCAGG
>NZ_MLQM01000123.1:0-16619 GCF_001854525.1 Mycobacterium talmoniae | reverse complement strand
GCCAGGTAGTGCGCCAGCGCGGTCTGCGCGGCGCTGCTGGTGGCCAGCCGCACCACCGCGGCGGTCACGTTCGGGTTGCCGTCGCGGTCCCCGCCGATCCACGACCCGGGGCGCAGCATCGGCTCGGCCAGCAGGTCGGCGTCGGGCCAGCGGGCCCGCAGCGCCTGCCGCACCTCGGCGTTGACCCGCGGGATCACCTCGAAGAACGCCGCCGGGTAGTAGCGCAACCCGACGTCGATCTCGTCGGCGATCTGCAGCCGGGCCAACCGGACCAGCGCGGTCTGCCACAAGGTGAGGACCTGGCGGCGCAGTTGGGGTTCGATGGCGCGGCCGTCGTCGGTGTCGGTGCGCCCCTCGGCGTGCAGCCGCATCAGTTCGGTGATGCGGTGCTGGGTGGCGAACACGGTGCGGCGCCGAGTCTCGGTCGGATGCGCAGTGATGACCGGGGACACCAGCGCACCGCGCAGCGCGTCGCCGACGGTGGCCGAGTCCAAGTGGGCCGCATCGAGTTTCAGGTAGGTGGCGGCCAGGCTGCTGTCCTGGGGCGGCTCGCCGGCGGCGACGTGCACGGCGCGGCGCCGTCCCCGGTGGATGTCTTCGGCCACGTTGGCCAGCAATGCGAAGTGGCTGAACGCCCGGATGACCGGGATCGCCTGGCCGATCGGCAGGCCGGCGAACAGCCGCGCCATCTCGGCCCGGTCGATCTCGGAGCGGCGCACCCGAAACGACGCCACCCGGGCCCGCTCGACCAGGTCGAACACCGCATCGCCGTGCTGTTCGCGGATGGTGTCGCCCAGGATCGCGCCGAGCAGCCGGATGTCTTCGCGCATCGGCTCGGTGGCCTCGCGGCCGAGGCGGGTGCGGTGCACCGCACCGATGGGCTCCAGGGCGGGGTCGCTGACGTCGGCCATGCCCCCAGTGTGCCGCCCGGCCGGTGGGCGGCGGTCAGAAAATCAGCTGGCGTACTTGATTCGCAACGCCATCGCGACGATGGACACCAGCCAGATGCCGACCACGAACAACGTCAGCCGGTCCAGGTTCTTTTCCACCACGGTCGAGCCGGACAGGCTGGACTGCACGCCGCCGCCGAACAGCGTCGACAAACCGCCGCCCTTGGCGCGGTGCAGCAACACCAGCAGCACCAGCAACACGCTGGTGATCACCAAGAGGATCTGCAGCCCTAACACCATGGCCGAAAGCCTACCGGCTGCGTTCGCTGCGCCGAAATCGACACCAGCGTGCGGCGCAGCAGGTCAGGGCAGCGGTCCGCCGGCGGCGATGGCGGCCAGCGTCGCGAACTGCTCCCCGTCCAGCGAGGCCCCGCCGACCAGCGCCCCGTCCACGTCGTCCTGCGCAACGAGCTCGCCGATGTTTTTGGCGTTCACCGACCCGCCGTAGAGGACCCGCACCTGCTCGGCGACCTGCGGCGACGCCAGCTGGCCCAGTTCGGCCCGCAGCGCCGCGCACACCTCCTGGGCGTCGGCGGCGCCGGCCACCCGCCCGGTGCCGATCGCCCAGACCGGCTCGTAGGCGATGACGACCTGGGCGATCTGCTCGGCAGACAGCCCGGCCAGCGAGCCTTGCAGCTGGGTCACGCAGTGCTCGACGTGGTTGCCGGATTCCCGAATCTCCAGGTGTTCGCCCAGGCACACGATCGGGGTCAGCTCGTGTTTGAGCGCGGCCGCGGCCTTGGCCGCCACCAGGGCGTCGTCCTCACCGTGGTAGCTGCGCCGCTCGGAATGCCCGACGACGACGAAGCTGCAGCCCAGCTTGGCCAAAAAGGCGCCGCTGATGTCGCCGGTGTAGGCGCCCGAGTCGTGCTGGGACAGGTCCTGGGCGCCGTAGGTCAGCCGCAGCTTGTCGCCGTCGACCAGGGTCTGCACGCTGCGCAGATCGGTGAACGGCGGCAGCACCGTGACATCGACCCTGTCGAAGTACTTATCCGGCAGCGAGAACGCGACCTTTTGCACCAGGGCGATCGCCTCGAAGTGGTTGAGGTTCATCTTCCAGTTGCCGGCGATCAGCGGCTTGCGGCTCATTGGTCCAGCACCTCCAGGCCGGGCAGGGTTTTGCCCTCAAGGTATTCCAGCGACGCACCACCCCCGGTGGAGATGTGCGAGAAGCCGTCGGCGGGCAGCCCCAGGGCGCGCACCGCCGCCGCGGAGTCCCCGCCGCCGACCACGGAAAACGCGCCCTTGGCGGTGGCGGCGGCGATCGCCTCGGCCACCCCCTTGGTGCCGGCCGCGAACGCCGGGAACTCGAACACCCCCATCGGACCGTTCCAGAAGATGGTTTGGGCGTTGGACAGCAGCGCGGTGAACCGCTGTACCGATCCCGGCCCGATGTCCAGGCCCATCTTGTCGTCCGGGATCTGGTCGGCGGCAACGGTTTCCGGTGTGGCGTCGGCGCTGAACTTATCGGCGACCACGATGTCGACCGGCAACCGCAGCACGTCGGCGTAGGTGTCCAGCAGCCGACGGCAGGTGTCGACCATGTCGGTTTCCAGCAGCGAGGTGCCCACCGAAAGGCCTTGGGCGGCCAGGAAGGTGAAGCACATGCCGCCGCCGATCACGATGGAATCGGCCTTGGTGGCCAGCGACTCGATGACGGCCAGCTTGTCGGACACCTTCGACCCGCCCAACACCACGGCGTAGGGCCGGTCGGTGGAACTGGTCAGCTGCTCCAACACCTGGGTTTCGGCGGCCACCAGCGTGCCGGCGTAGTGCGGCAACAGGGTGGCCACGTCGTAGACCGAGGCCTGCTTGCGGTGCACCACGCCGAACCCGTCGGAGACGAACGCGCCGGGCGAACCGTCGGCGCCGGACACCAACTCGGCGAGCTGACGGGCCAACGCCACCCGCTCGCCGTCGTCTTTGCTGGTCTCGCGCGGGTCGAACCGGATGTTCTCCAGCAGCAGCACATCGCCGTCGGTCAATCCCTCGGCGCGGGCCAGCGCGTCGGAGCCGACCACGTCGCCGGCCAGCTGCACATGCTGTCCCAGCTGCTCGGAAAGCGCGGCCGCGACCGGCGCCAACGACAGCGCCGGGTCGGGTGCGCCCTTGGGTCGGCCCAGGTGCGCGGTCACCACCACCTTGGCGCCGGCCTCGACCAGCGCCTGGAGCGTCGGCACCGACGCGGTGATGCGCCCCGGGTCGGTGATGGAGCCGGCGTCGTCGAGCGGAACGTTCAGGTCGGAGCGCACCAGCACGCCCCGGCCCGAAACTCCTTCGGCCAGAAGGTCGTCGAGCGTCTTGAGCGTCACGGCGGGTTACAGGGACTTGCCGACCAGGGCGACCAGGTCGACCAGCCGGTTGGAGTAGCCCCATTCGTTGTCGTACCAGGACACCACCTTGGCCTGGTTGTCGATCGCCTTGGTCAGGCCCGCGTCGTATAGCGAGGAGTGCGGGTCGGTGACGATGTCGGACGACACGATCGGCGCGTCGTAGTACTTGAGGATGCCCTTCAGGCGCCCCTCGGCGGCGGCCTTGAACGCGGCGTTGATGTCCTCAACGGACGCCGACTTGCTCAGCTCGGCGGTCAGGTCGGTGACCGACCCGGTGGGGATCGGCACCCGCAGTGCGTACCCGTCGAGCTTGCCCTTCAGCTCGGGCAGCACCAGCCCGATCGCCTTGGCGGCGCCGGTGGAGGTCGGCACGATGTTGACCGCGGCGGCGCGGGCGCGACGCAGGTCCTTGTGCGGGCCGTCCTGCAGGTTCTGGTCCTGGGTGTAGGCGTGGATGGTGGTCATCAGGCCCTTGACGATGCCGAACTCGTCGTTGAGCACCTTGGCCAGCGGGCCCAGGCAGTTCGTGGTGCACGAGGCGTTGGAGATGATGTTCTGGCTGCCGTCGTACTTGTCGTCGTTGACGCCCAGCACGATGGTGATGTCCTCGTCGGTGGCCGGCGCGGAGATGATCACCTTCTTGGCGCCGGCGTCCAGGTGGCCCTTGGCCTTGGCGGCGTTGGTGAAGATGCCGGTGGATTCGACGACGACGTCAACGCCCAGGTCACCCCAGGGCAGCGCGGCCGGGCCCTCCTTGACCTCCAGCGCCTTGATCTTGGTGTTGCCGACGACGATGGTGTCGTCGCCCTCGAGAGTGACGTCATGCGGCAGCCGGCCCAGGATCGAGTCGAATTTGAGCAGGTGCGCCAGGGTGGCGTTGTCGGTCAGGTCGTTGACCGCGACAATCTCGATGTCGGTGCCGGCGCCCTGGGCCTTCTGCGCGTCCAATGCCCTGAAGAAGTTGCGTCCGATGCGACCAAAGCCGTTAACGCCTACCCGGACCGTCACTGGTCTTTCTCCTCGCGTTTTGCAGTCTGCTGGTGTGCTCCACCGGCCAGCCTAATGGGCGCTCCCGGGCGCGTGTGCGGGCGGTGACGGGTCGCTGGACGTAGCGTTGGTAGCAGGTGGTTGTGATGCTCAAAGAACTTGCGGGTGCGCCCGCCGGCATCCAGGCCCTGGAGGCCGGCGGCACCCTGACGGCCTCCGATTACCGGCGGGTCTTTGCGCCGCTGGTCGACCGGACGCGGCAGGCCGGGGGCCGGCTGCGCCTGCTCTACCAGTTCGGTCCGGGCTTTCAGCGCATCACCCCGGGCGCGCTGTGGGCCGACGGCCGGCTGGGGTCGAGCTACGCGCGGCTGCTGGACGGCTGCGCGGTGGTCAGCGACATCGACTGGATCCGGATACCGGCCCGGCGCATCGGGGCCTGGATGCCGTGCCCGGTGCGGGTGTTCGGCAACGACGAGCGTGACGACGCGATCGCCTGGCTGACTGCACTACCTGTTGGCGCCGACGTTTCCGCGGGGGACCTGGTCAAGGCCTACCTCGGCGGGGTGGGTGGGGTGCTCGCGAGCCTCGGTGAACTTGCGATCTGGCGGGCCAAGAACCGAGGTAGCAGTCCTGCTACCGTCGAGTGATGGCCGTGATCCCGCAGAAGGAGCTGCGCAACAACGTGGCTGAGGTGCTCCGCCGCGCGGAAGCTGGCGAGGAAATCACGATCACTGTGGCCGGCAGGCCAGTGGCACAGTTGGGCCCGACTACGCCTCGGCGGTGGGTCAGCGGTCAGGCGTTGCGTTCCATCTGGCGCGCTCCCGCCCCGAAGACACTCGACGCAGATCTCGAGCAGTTCGCGGCACCGCTTGCCGATCCGTTCGCGTGATGCGCGCGCTGCTCGACACCTCTGTCCTCATCGGTGCGGATCCCCCGCCAGACATCGAGGCCGCGATCAGCGTTGCCTCGATCGCCGAACTCCACTTCGGTGTGCTGGTTGCCGCCGACGACGACGAGCGCGCCCGTCGTACCGCCCGTCTGGGGGCGATTGAGTCGGCGTTCGATCCCCTGCCCGTCACTACCGAGATCGCCCGCGAATGGGGCCGATTATCCGCCGCCGTGCGCCAGCGCGGCGGCCCGCTGCGTCGGCGCGCCGTCGACCTGGTCATCGCCGCGACCGCGAAAGTCCACGACGTACCGCTTCTGACTGACAATTTCGCCGACTTCCAGATCATCAGCGATCTCGTCGACGTCCGCAGCCCGGCGGAGCTGCGGTCCACCGAGCCGGAGTCAGGCGCCGATAGCGACGACGCCACCGAATAATGCGCCAGCAGGGCCCTACTGAGGGCCGTGGACCTCGACGAACCCGGCCGCCGCGAAGTCCCGGTCGAACGCGAAAGCTTCACGCAGACGCCGATCGCGCATCACCCGAAAGCTCGTCGCGTCCACGAACGAGTACACCCGCTCGTCGTGCTTGCGCAGCCAGTCCCAGGCCGCGGCTTCCTGGTCCTCGGTTACTCGGTGCACGACCAGCCGATCAGTGTTGGTCAGAACGTCGAGCCGGTCGAGAAAGGCCAGTGCGGTGCGATGGCTGTCCTTGCGACGCAGGAAGGTCCAGGTCTCGCCCGCAACCAGGTTCGTGGTGAGGATCTGCTCGGAGCGTCCGAGGGCGCTCAGCATGGCCAGCGCGTGATCATGGTGCGCGTCTCCCGGCAGCGCCCACGCCACCCACCACCCGGTGTCGGCGAACTTCACCTGCCGTACACGACCTCGTCGATCTCGCCCGGGTCCACCGAGACCTCACTGGACCCGAACCCGGCCAGGGACCGCCAGGGATCCCCCCCGGTGTCGTCGGACGGTGGCGAGAGGACCGCGCCAAGGCCGAGGCGGATTAGCTCGGACTTGGAGATACCACGACGACGCGCCTCCGCAGCAGCCCGCACGTCAAGCTCCTCGGGAATCGTGATCGTGATCGTCTTCACCACTCCCACTATAAATAGTCGCTGCAACTTTGACTACATATATGGGAACCGCAGCGCCCGAATGAACCTGAGATCGCGTTGCAGTCACAGCGGAAGGAACGCCCCCACCGCGGCTGTGGTCCAGTGTCACCAGTACCGGTGGTCGAGCCCGAATAGCACCTCGACCACCCGACGGCGCAGCGGCTCTAACTCACCAATCAGCGGGGCAGCCGCCGCAGCGCCGATTGCGCGGCGTAATAGCCGCACAGCCCGTGAATCCCGGCGCCCGGCGGGGTGGATTGCGAGCACAGGTATACCCCCGGCACCCCGGTGAAGTACGGGTCGACCGCCACCCGCGGGCGAAACAGCACCTGCAGCCGATCATTGGCGCCGCCGATGATGTCGCCGCCGAGGTAGTTCGGGTTGTAGCTGTGCAGCTGGGCGGTGGATTTGCTGACAGTGGCCACAATGCGGTCACGGAATCCCGGTGCGGCGCCCTCAATCTGATCGATGACCGCGTCGGTGGCGTCCCCGGTGTAGCCGAACGGCACGTGCGCGTAGGACCAGATCGGGTTGATGCCGCCGGCCGACCGCGTCGGGTCGGCCAGGTACTGCTGCCCGACCAGGGTGAACGGCCGCTGCGGCATTCGGCCGGCCGCGCGTTCGCGTTCGCTGTGCGCGATCTGCTCGAACGTGCCGCCCAGGTGCACGGTGCCCGCCCGCCGACAGGCCGGGTTGGTCCACGGGATGTCGCCGTCGATCGCGAAGTCGACCTTGAACGCCGCGGAGCCGTACCGGTAGCGCCGATAGGCCCGTTTGATCCGGCCGGGCAGGGCGTCGCCGTAAATCTGCAGCGCCGCGGCCGGACTCAGGTCGAGCAGCACGATGTCGGCGTCGGGAATATCGGCGCGGCCGGTGACCGGGACCCCGGTAGCGATCGCGCCGCCGTGTTGCTTCAGCGCGGCGGCCAGGGCCGCGGTGATCGACCCCGATCCGCCTTCGGCGACCGGCCAGCCGTAGCGGTGGCCGCTGGCCAAAAACATCAATCCCATCGCCGCGGTCAGCGGCCGGTCCAGCCGGGTGAACGCGTGCGCGGCCGCGCCGCCGTACAGCGCGCGGGCCTGCGCGGTGCGAAACCACCGCGCCAGCACCGTGGCGGGCAGCACCGCGCGCGGCCCGAACGCGGCCAGCCGGATCGGGTGGCGCGGGACGTGCAGCGCCGGGCGCATCAGATCCTCGCCCAACTCGTCGAAGCCGACCGCCAGGTCGCCCACCGCCAGCCGCCACCGGCGGGCGTCGGGGCCCATCCCGGCCACGGTGGTGTCCAGCGACCGGTACAGCACCCCGGCGGTGCCGTCGTCGAGCGGGTGGGCGCAGTCGACCTCCGGCCATTTCCAGGTCAGCCCGTACCGCGGCAGGTCGATGTCGTTCCAGAACGGTGAACCCACCCCCATCGGGTGCGCGGCCGAGCAGTAATCGTGGATCACCCCGGGCGCCGTCAGCTCGCCGGAGCGCGCTCCCCCGCCGATGGTGTCGGCGGCCTCGAGCACCTGCACGTCAACCCCGTTGCGGGCCAGGTGGATCGCGCCGGCCAGCCCGTTGGGTCCGGCGCCGACGACGACGGCCTTAGTCATCGGGCGGCTTTGTCGGTGCCGCGGGCGGTGACGTGCACCGGGAACTCATCGCCGGGTTCGGGCCAGGGCTGACGGCTCAGCATGTCCTCCACGGTGACATAGCCCGCCTCGATCAGCCCGGATTTGGCGTCGACGATGCGGTAGGCCTGCGTTTGGCGGTGGATGGGCTGGCCTTCCAGGATGATGACCCGCAGGTCCCCGTCGGCGAACTGGCAGCGCCGCTGCACCGCGTGCGCCAATTGCTCGTTGTGCAGGTGACCTTCGCCGAAGTTCCAGCCGATCAGCGGCCCGGCGACGATTTCGCCCTCCCGGATGTTGTAGTCGGCCTCGTCGTCGATCGCGCGGGGCAGCAGCCCGTTGAGGGCCCGGCCGTGCAAGTGCAGGGAGCGGAACGCCCCCGGAACCTTGTCGGCCACGAGTTCGGCGGTGGCCGCGTCATAGAGTTTGGTCAACTGGTTGATCACCAGCGCCGAGCTTTTCACCACGTTGCTTTCGATGATGTCCTCGGCGCCGTCGCGGAAGCACCACAGGCTGGTGGCCCAGTTCCCGGCGTAGTAGCGCATCCCGGGCAGGAACGAAATCTGTTGGGGAAACAGGTTTCCCGCGATCGGCACCACGACCAACCCGATGATCAGGATGCCCAGCAGCAGCGGCGAGTGCAGGTCGTAAACCTGGATCGCGCCGTAGTGACCGAACAGGTAGAACAGCGAGAAGATGAAGAACACATTCCACTCCAACGGGACCCCCATCGGGAGGTTGGAAATGATGTTGAGGTGGAAGATCACCATGAACCCGATCAGGATCCAGCGCCACGGCTGGTCGCCGGCGACGAACACCAGCACCGCCGGCACGATGAATTCCGCCGTGGTGCCGCCCACGTGGGCCATCAGGTGCGGTAACCGGGTGGGCCGCAGGTCGTGGACCGGGTCGCGGTAGAGCTTGCGTTTGAACCAGGTGAACACCTTGGGCCGCAGCAGCGCGTTGTTGCTCATCATCACCGCCACCACGTACGGGAAGTGGTGGTTGAGCTTGGAGGTCGCCGCTCCCCACCACAGTCCGAGCAGGATGATTTTGAACGCCGCCATCTGGTCGAGGTACGGAAAAAAGAACACCAGCAGGGTGAGCCCGTAGTGCTCGGCCCGGGCGGCCAGGAAGATGGTCTTGTCGCGCAGCCCCAGCAGCACCAGGGCGATGATCATCGGCACCACCAGCATCGGGTCGAGCAGGCCGACGTCGCCGGTGTCGGTGACCGGGCCGCCGTGGCCGGGCGACAGCAGCGCCCACACCCCGCAGATCAGCACGGTGGCGTACAGCGCGACGTCAACGAGGGTGCGGCTGTCGCCGCGGGTGAACGGAACTTTCCCCGGCCAGGGCGGTAGCCGAATGGTGTTGGGCCGCAACCAGTACAGGACGCCACCGATCGGCGGCCAGAACCGGCCGGTCAGCGGGCCCGATCCGCAGCCCAACCCCAGGATCTCGAACAGCAGGGTGAACACGACGACCTTCTGGTACACGATCGGCTGCGTCCACCAGTCGGCGATGCGACCCAGCCCGCCCAACCCCGGGGTCAGCGCGATGACCGCCGCGGCGCCGGCCACATACGCCCCGATTTTCAGCAGGTAGAGCAGATAGATCGCCGACGGGGTGCCGAAGCCGTGTTCGGCCCAGTGCCGGCTGCAAACCTGGATCCGGTCGCGCCACGGGCGGGTGCGCCAGCTGGCGGAGTCGACGTCGGGAACCGACGGTGTGATGAATCCCATGATGACCTCGTTGGGTGTCAGGTGGTGGCGGTGACGAATCGGCGGCGCAGGGCCGGCTTGTCGATCTTGCCGACCGGGTTCTTGGGAAGCCCTGCCACCGCGATGATTTCGGTGGGCAGCTTGTATTTGGCCAGCGACTTCGTGAGGTGCTCGCGCAGCGTGTCGGGCGTGGTGTCGGCGCCGTCCCGGAAGAACACAAACGCCACCGGAACTTCGCCGTAGACCGGGTCGGGGCGGCCGACCACGGCGGCCTCCCGCACGTCGGGGTGGGTGTAGATGGCCGACTCGATCTCTTTGGGGTAGATGTTTTCCCCGCCGCGAATGATCATGTCCTTCACCCGGTCGACCAGGGTGAGATAGCCGTCGGCGTCCAGGACGCCGATATCGCCGGTGTGCAGCCAGCTGTCGATGATTGTCTTCGCGGTCTCCTCGGGCCGGTTGAGGTAGCCGCGCATCACGATGGGCCCCTTGATGACGACCTCACCGGGCGAACCGTCGGTGACCAACTGGCCCCGGTCGTTCATCGTCGCGACCTGCACCCCGGGCAGGGCGATGCCGACGGTGCCGGGTTTGCGCACCCCGTGCAGCGGGTTGCTGGTGGCGGCGCAGGTACCCTCCGACAGTCCGTAGCCCTCAACGATCGGGACGTGGTAGCGGCCTTCGAACCGGCGGATCAGCTCGACCGGCATCGGTGCCGCCCCGCAGACGGCGTACCGCAGCGAACTGGTGTCGGGCACCACGTCGTCGCCCAGCGCGGCCAACATGCCGTAAATGGTAGGGACCGCGGAAAACGTTGTGGGCCTGATCCGTTCGACGAGGTCGAAGAAGGTGGTCGGGTCGAACCGGCCCGCCACCGTGGCCCGTCCTCCCGCCAGCAGCGGGGCCAACACACTGACCACGATGCCGTTGACGTGAAACAGCGGCAAGATCAGCAGGCTGTGGTCGGCGGGGCCCAGCCCGGTGAACGCGATCATCGACTGCGCCATCGCCATGATGTTGGCGTGGGTCAATTCCACGCCCTTGGGTCGCCCTGTGGTTCCGCTGGTGTAAACCAGCAGGGCCACAGCGTCTTTCGACAGCACCGGGTCGGCTGGTTGCGGCGCGGTGTCGTCGTGACCGGTCAACTGGCTCAGCGTCAGCACCGGGTAGCCGGCGGTGGCGTGACCCGACGCGGCGTCGTCGCAGACCAGGATCCGCGCCGCGGAGTCGGCGAGCTGAAAGTCGGTTTCGCTGGGTGTCAGGGCCGGGTTAACCGGTGTCGCGGCGGCACCGAGCCGCCACGCGGCGAACAACGCCACGATCAGCTCGATCCGGTTGGGCAGTTGCACCGCGACGACGTCACCGGCGCCGACCCCGGCACGCCGAAAGCGGTCGGCGGCGTCCTGCACCCGCTGCAGCAGCTGGGCGTTCGTCAGCTGCCCGTTGTGCTGATCGGCTAACGCCGCACCGTGCGGGTCGTGCGCGGCGCGCTGGTCCGGCAATGTCGCGAAATGCATCGTTAGCCTCCTCAACTGGCGATTCACCGTTGCTGGGCGTAACAGTACGGCGCTAAAAGTGGCCTAGACCATAGTCGCCGGGGACGAAGCTCGTCCTCACCGTTGTACGGACAGCACGAAACGGCGTCAGCGGCTGGCGGTGGTGCGCTTCGCCGGGCGCAGCACCGCCGGGGCCATCCACCGGCAGACCTCCAGCGCGATCTGCACCCCCACCAGGGCGTTCGGGGCGTCGGGGTCATCGAAGCTCTGCCCACACAGTTCCATTGCCTGCGCCACCCGGTACTGAATGGTGTTGCGGTGCAGGATCATGGCGTGGGCCGTCGCCACATAGCTGCGGTTGCGGGCCAAGAACTCGCGCAGCGTCTCGCGGAGCCACTCGTTGCGCTCGTCGTCCACACTGAGCTCACCCAGCGCGTCGGCGACGAAACTGCGCAGCCCGTCCAGGTCGCCGGCCATCAACGCGATCGGCGCGACCTCGGCATAGAAAACGACGTGGGTGGCGGGTCGGCCGCGGCCGGCCAGCGCCACCGCCTTGACCCGTTCGGCCTGCGTCAGCGAGCGGCGAAAACCACCGAGGCCCTGACCCACGTCGCCGAACGCCAGGCCGGCGCGCAAACCGGAGGATTCCAGCGCCGCCCGCACCCGCGCGGGGTGGATCCGGTCGCCGCCGCGCAGCGAAAACCACAGCCGCACTTCGCGTTCGTCGGTCGGGACCATCAACGGGCGCCCCACCGCGCCCAGCTCGGCGGCCGCCCGCGACCGCACCTGATCGAAGAGGGCCGCCGCATCACCGGCGGGCACCGCCGCGTCCGCCCACGCCACCGCCGCCAGATGCCGACCGTCCAACCGGTAGCCCAACGCCTCCTCGGCCCGGTGCAGATCGACCGGCTCACCGGCGAGCACCTCGCCGACCCACTGCTGGCGCAGGCCGCTGCGCCGGCTCACCCACCGGTCGCGCTCCTGCTCGTAGGCGACCCCCACCTGGTCACACACCACGTCGATGAAACGGGCCGCGCGGTTGACCAGTTCGATGATCGTCGGCACCCGCACGTCGGGCTCCAACGACGACGCGTGCTGCATCGCCGATTCCACGAAGCGGGCATGGCCGATCCGGTACGCCCGGATCAACGCCGACAGCGGAACGTCGCGCTGGGCGAGCGCCCGTGCGTAGGCCAACGCGGCCGTCGGGGCCTGCACCGGCGCGTCCGGCGCCTCCAGATCCACATGGTGAATGCCGGCAACGACGACCTCGGTGATGCTGGCCGTCAGCAGGTCCACCATCCGGGTGTCGTGGTCGAGAGCCCGGATCTCCGCCTTCGTCACCTCCACCAGGTCGACGACGAACTCGTCGCGGTGGCTGTACATCTGTTGGGCCACCGCGGACAGCGACTTACCGACATTCACCCGTCAAGTGTGGCGCTTACCGCCGTCGAGCACCGGCGGTTATCGCCGCCCAGCGGCCCGCGAGCGTGCGCAGAACCGGGTTTTTCCTCGGCGTGTCGACCGGGGACACGCACGCTCGCGGCAAGCCGAACTAGGCGTCTTCGAGGAGGTCGGGGGTGACCGCCGACTCGGTGTCGGGGATGCCGTCCTGTTTGGCCTTGCGGTCGGCCATCGACAGCAGCCGCCGGATGCGGCCGGCCACAGCGTCTTTGGTCATCGGCGGGTCGGCCAGCCGACCCAGCTCCTCCAGCGACGCCTGCCGGTGCTCGACGCGCAGCTTGCCGGCCGCGGCCAGATGGTCGGGCACCGTGTCGCCGAGGATCTCCAGGGCCCGCGCCACCCGGGCGGCCGCGGCGACCGCCGCGCGCGCCGAGCGGCGCAGGTTGGCGTCGTCGAAGTTGGCCAGCCGGTTGGCGGTGGCCCGCACCTCGCGGCGCATCCGGCGCTCCTCCCAGACCAGCCGGGTGCTCTGGGCGCCCATCCGGGTCAGCAGCGCACCGATCGCCTCCCCGTCGCGCACCACCACCCGGTCGGCGCCGCGCACCTCGCGGGCCTTGGCGCTGACCCCCATCCGGCGGGCCGCGCCCACCAGCGCCAGCGCGGCCTCCGGGCCCGGGCAGCTGACCTCCAGCGCCGAGGAGCGCCCCGGCTCGGTCAGCGACCCGTGCGCCAGGAACGCGCCGCGCCAGGCCGCCTCGGCGTCGCCGATGCTGCCGCCCACCACCTGGGCCGGCAACCCGCGCACCGGGCGGCCGCGCAGATCCAGCAGGCCGGTCTGGCGAGCCAGGGCCTCCCCATCGTTGGCGACCCGCAGCACATACCGGGTGTTCTTGCGGATCCCGCTGGCCGAGAGCACATGCACCACGGAGTTGTAGCCGTACAGGTCGAAGATGTCCTTGCGCAGTCGTCGCGCGATGATGCCCTGGTCGACCTCGGCTTCGACCACCACCCGGCCGGACACGATGTGCAATCCGCCGGCGAACCGCAGCAGCGAGGCCACCTCGGCGCGGCGCGCGCTCACCGAACTCACCACCAGGCGGCTCAGCTCATCCTTGACATCGGCCGTCATCGCCACGCGTCGTCACCTCCCGGTCCGTTCCGGCGGGGTCCCGCCATGCCGGTCTGTTGGCCGCCCGCCTCAACCGGCTTCGAGACAGGGCTCGGGACGGTGGGCGGCGCCGAGCTGGAGCCGCGCACCCGGACCCCGTCCAGCGCCGCCGCCAGCTTTCCTGGGTCATGTAAAGGTGTACCAGGTCGAGCGACGTTGGCGAACTGAACATCGGCTTGCAGCAGCGTGGCGGTGCGCCGCAGCTGCTCGCGTTCCCGGTCGCTGGGCACCCGTTCGGCGTCGATGATGATGTCGTGGACGGTGAACCCGGGCGCGTGCTGGGCCAGCACGTGCAGGTGTCGCTCCACCGAGAACCCCGCGGTCTCCCCCGGCTCGGCGGCCAGGTTGAGCACCAGCGCCCGGCGCGCCGGGGTGGCCTGCAGCGCCGCGGCCAGCCCGGGCACCAGCACATGCGGGATGACGCTGGTGAACCACGACCCGGGCCCGAGCACCACCAGGTCGGCGGTCATGATGGCGTCCACCGCCTGCCGGGTGGCCGGCGGGTCGCCGGGTAGCAGCCGGACCCGACGCACCTTGCCCGGGGTGGTGGCGATCGCCACCTGGCCGCGGATCAGCCGGAACATGCGCGGATCGGCCTCCAGGCCGGACACGTCGGCCTCGATCTGCAGCGCGATCGGGCACATCGGCAGCACCCGGCCCTTGACCCCCAGCATCCGGCCCAACTCGTCGAGGGCCGCGACCGGGTCGGCCAGCACGTCGTTGAGTCCGGCCAGCAGCAGGTTGCCGATCGGGTGCCCGGCCAGCGCGCCGCTGCCGCCGAAGCGGTGCTGGATGATGGTGGCCCACAGCCGCCCGTGCGGGCTGTCGGAGGCCAACGCCGCCAACGCCATCCGCAGATCCCCCGGGGGCACCACATCGAGTTCGCTGCGCAGCCGGCCCGACGAGCCGCCGTCGTCGGCGACCGTCACCACCGCGGTGACGTGCGGGGTGATCCGCCGAGCCGCCGACAGCGTCGCATACAGTCCGTGTCCGCCGCCCAACGCGACAATGCGCTGGCTCATTCGCGGCCCAGATCCCGGTGCAGGACCCGCACCGACAGGAGGGCATCGCCGCCCTGGGCCTCCAGCAGCGCCGCCAACGCTTCGGCGATGGCCACGCTGCGATGCTTGCCGCCGGTACACCCGATGGCAACGGTCATGTAGCGCTTCCCCTCTCGGCGATAGCCCTCGACAACCAGGGACAGCAACCGATGGTAGGTATCGAGAAAGTCGGCCGCACCGGGCTGGCCCAGCACGTAGTCGCGCACCGCCGGGTGCTGACCGGTGTGCGGACGCAGCTCGTCGACCCAGTGCGGGTTGGGCAAAAACCGCACATCCATCACCATGTCGGCGTCCATCGGCAGGCCGTATTTGTAGCCGAAGGACTCCACGGTGACGCTGGTGTGCGCGACGGCCTCGGTGCCGAACGCCCGTTCTATGCTCTCCCGCAGTTCGCGCACCGACCGGGTGGAGGTGTCGATGATCAGGTCGGCGGCCGCGCGCACCGGCGCCAGCATGGCCCGTTCGGCGGCGATGCCCTCGGCCAGGGTCTGCTCCCCCTGCAGCGGGTGGCTGCGGCGGTTGTTTTCGTAGCGGCGGATCAGCATGTCGTCCGACGCCTCCATGAACAGCACCCGCGGGCTGATGCCGCGGGTGGCCAGCTCGGTGCGCACCGAGTCCAGGTCGCCGGTGAAGCCGCGGGACCGCACGTCCATCACCACCGCCAGCTGGGTGATCCGCGACCCGGCGGCCAGCCCGAAGTCCACCATCCGGGTGATCAGCTCCGGGGGCAGGTTGTCGGCGACATACCAGCCCAGGTCCTCGAGGACCTTGGCCGCGGTGCCGCGCCCCGCCCCGGACAGCCCCGTCACCAGGACCACGTCGATCCCGGATTCGCCGGCGCCGGAGTGACGCTCGCGCACACCTTCCCCCGTTCCATGCTCGGTCATCCCGATGCCCGCTCCCCTCGAGTCGTCGCGACCACCCCGGGCGGCTCGGGGCCAGACCCCAAGGCTGCCAGGACCGCCGCGGCGGTCCTGGCGCCGATGCCGGGCACCGCGGTGATCTCGTCGACGGTGGCCTCCCGCAGCCGGGCCACCGAACCGAAATGCGCGACCAGCGCCTTGCGACGATGTTCCCCCAAACCGGGCACCGAATCCAGCGCCGACGCGGTCATCCGCTTCGATCGTTTGCTGCGGTGGTAGCTGATGGCGAACCGGTGCGCCTCGTCGCGGATGCGCTGCAGCAAGTACAGGCCTTCGCTGTTGCGCGGCATAATCACCGGATCCGGTTCGGCGGGCACCCACACCTCTTCCAGCCGTTTAGCCAGCCCGATCGTGGCGACGTCGGTGATGCCGAGCTCGGACAGCACCGCCGCAGCGGCGTTGACCTGCGGGGCGCCCCCGTCCACGACGTACAGGTTCGGCGGATAGGCGAACCGGCGCGACTTGCCTTCGGCGGTCAGCATATCCGGGTCCTGCTGGTCACGCAGATGGCGCACGAAGCGTCGGCGGGTCACCTCGGCGATCGAGGCCACGTCGTCGGAGCGGCCGTCCCCGGCGGCCTCCCGGATGGCGAAGTGCCGGTAGTCGGATTTGCGGGGCAACCCGTCCTCGAACACCACCAGCGACCCCACCACGTCGGTGCCCTGCACGTGGCTGATGTCCACGCACTCGATGCGCAGCGGCGCATCAGCCAACCCCAGTGCTTCTTGAATGCTTTGCAGCGCAGCGGATCTAGCGGTGAAGTCGCCGGCCCGCTTCAGCTTGTGTTGCTGCAGCGCCTCTTTGGCGTTGCGCTGCACGGTTTCGGCCAGGACCCGCTTGTCGCCGCGGCGCGCCACCTTCAGCGCCACCCGCGACCCGCGCAGGCCGGACAGCCAGTCGGTCAACTGGTCGGCGTTGGCCGGCAGGCACGGCACCAACACCTCGCGGGGCACCGGGTTGGTC
>NZ_MLQM01000122.1:0-16671 GCF_001854525.1 Mycobacterium talmoniae | reverse complement strand
CGTTTGCGACTTGGGGGGCAACTACGGGGTGGGCGGCGCCAGCGACGGTGCGGTCGAGGTCGGCGCCTGGCCCGGGCCGGGGACACCGGCTCCCGGACCCGGGTGCTGCCGGTGGTGGTGACCCGGTTGGACCATCGAGTGGTGGTGACCGTGATGGCCGTGGTGACCGTGGCAGCCGCGGTGATGGGTCAGCGCCGCGCCGGAGAAGAAGATGGTCGCGACAATGAATAGGATCCCGGCGACGATCGCGACCCAGGCCGCGAGCCGGTAGAGCCAATACGGTTTTTGCTGCGTGGTCGTAGCGGCGGCCGGAGTCGCCGTGCTGGGGGTTTCAGGTGTTTCGCTCATACTTAGCATCATCTGCGCCGGAAAATGGCGTCAGCTAGGTACTACTTATGAAAAAGCTATGCGGGTGAGCACCCGCATTACTCCGGCTTGAGCGGGTTGACCGCGAACTGGATGACCCGATACGGCGCCCGCTCCCGCGGTTCGGTGTCCCACTGGCTGACGAACACCCGCAGTTCGTCCAGCGTCGACCCCGGCGAGATGTATCCCCCGTAGGGCTGGGCGAGCCGATTGTCGAACGGCGGCGGCAAACTTTCCGCCGGCTCCGGCCATTCGTCGTGCTGCACCACGGTGGTGACCGGGGCGCTGCCCAGCGACATCGGATCGTTGGCGACGCGGACCTCCATGTCGCCGGTGCTGGCGTTGAAATACGACAGCACCGTCTTGCCGTCGATCTGCCGAACGCACATCTCGCCGATCTGCTCGTTCCACAGCGGGGTCGGCGGCTTGTTCCACCCGCCGCCGGCGCCGCCGGCCCAGCCCTGCCAGGTCGAGCGGTCGGTGAACGATTCCGGCCGCGCCCGGTACAGCACCACCGGCGCGCTGCGGTTGAAGTTGTCGGCCACGATGTACACCCACCCGCTGGGCGAGTCGGCGGTCGGAATCGGGTCGTAGTACCCGCTGATTTGGGATTGCCGGCCCTCCTGGTAGCCGCCGTCGCGCCCCGACCCCGGCACGGTTGACCAGCGCCCGCGCGCGGGTTCGGCCTTCACCAGCCGCGAGCTCTGCGGCACCAGGCTGGTGGTGGTGGTGACCAGCAGGTAGTTGCTGCGGTTGATGCGCACCACCCCGGCCGGCAGCTGCGAGGACCCCGGCGGGGTCGGGTCGGCCAGCAGCGGCTGCCACACCCCGGTGACGCCGGTGTAGCGCACGCCGGTCGGATCGTTGACCGAGTCGGTGTCGACGTGCAGGGCGATCGGCGAATACCAGCCGCCGAACCCGACACCCTCCCCGGCGAAGCTGTCGCCGCAGATCTGCAGCACCTCGCTGGGGAATTCCATGAATTCGCACAGATCGGTGGCGCCGATCCCGTAGTCGCGGGTGTCGGTGCCGGTGCCGGCCATCGGGCCGATGCGCAGCACCTGGCCCTCGGCCAGCGGCTGCAGAATCGGCTCGGGCATCGGGGCCGGCGGATCGGCGTGCGCGAGCGGCCGGGTTAGCGAAACAAGCGCCATCAGGGCCGTAACTGTCCGTCTGTATCGCGCACCCATCGCGGGCATCGTATCGGTGCGTGCCAGTGAACCTAGAAGCTACAAAGGGCGGGGCATAGGGGTCCGCACGGGCCGCATTCCTGGCGCTGGCCGGTCCGCTCAGCGGACCGGCCACTTGCCGCCATCAACCGATGAGCTTGCAATGGACCTCCAAAACCGGCGCGCACGGAATAGGAGATTCCAATGTGGACGGGCATAACAAGCGTTGATTCCCACGGAGCGTCAGGCAGCCCCGCCATGACGGTGATTCCTTGGGAAGCGGATTATCCCGAAACGCTAGTTCTCGCGTGGCCTTGTATCGACGGCACGGTGTATATCGCTACGATGATGGAGCGGAACGGCGTCGTCAACGCCCAGCCGATCTGGGGGAACAAGGTTTCCACCTCGGAGCGATTTGCACTTGCCCAGTCGCCCTACGACTCCACCGACGTATCTCCGCTGTTGATGTCGTGGACTGGCATGGGACTTCCGACGTTTGAGTGGCTCGCGTCTTCATTCATACCAGAGGAACTCGCGTTCATCTATTCGAATACTTGGAAATCTCCTAGCGACAGCGACGAAGGCGGGCCGCCAATCTCGCCCGTTATCGGGGGCCCAGCCATTCTGCCGGTTGCCGACAGTATTTACTTCGCCGCAACGGCACAAGACCCCACGCAAGCGTTATGTTTCGGATACGCCCCCAACGACAATTCCGCAATTTTGACGTTGTTCGAGACAACCGATTACCTGAGCGTCGATACCCCGGCGCTCGGGCTGACCCCCGCCGGAGAGATACAGATTGCCTTCGCAGGTGTCGATCCAAATAACTATCTCACAATTACCCAGGCTATTGGACCCGCGCCCTTTAGCGGGGAACTGTTTACGCCCGCGGTGACCTATCCCGATCAATGTATCGGCGGCCCAACATTGGTGACGACCGTTAACGGCTACGCTGCAGCATACGTGAACAAAAGCAACTTCATCTCCTTGCTCTACGGCGTGGAAAACCTGGACCCCGCGAAGGTTAATCGCGTAATTTATTCGGCTACGAGTTGGCATGCCCCGGCGATTGCCACTCTGAACGGCGTTACTTATGTCGCGTGGATCGGAACCGATGATCCCACCGGAAACGGGTTCCCAACTGGGCAATTGAACTTCGCCGACCTCGGGTCATTAACTGCTGTCAACTGCCCTGTTGGCGACACGGCGCAGATCGAGGCCGGGCCCCGCGCGGACGAAATCGCCACACGAATGCGTCGGCTGCGGGATATTACGATGTCCGCCGAGCCCAGCGGTCGCTTGTTGACCGCGCTACTAGCCCAACATTCCACCGAGCTTGGAATACTTTTCGGCGCGCATTCAGACCTGCGCCGAAGCGTCTGGGACGCGCTCCAGCGTTTCGAATCGACGGCGACTTCGCATCAACCGTTCACCGACGACACAATTGCTGCCGCGCAGAAGGCACTCCAGCAGCTCGACACGCTTGCCGGTCCGCTTCTCCGGGAATCCCTGCGCCATGCGGGTGACATCGTCGCTTCCCTGAGCAATCGAACCTTCGTTGAAGGGCTGGCTGCCGCAAGCCGATCCTTCCCCGAGCTGGAAGCCCCTGCGCACACCGGTGCTCAAGAATAGAGTCGACTACGCACTACAGGTTGGTGGCCAACAACTCGGCGATCTGAATGGTGTTCAAGGCCGCGCCCTTGCGCAGGTTGTCCCCGGAGACGAACAGCGCCAGACCCCGCCCGTCCGGCACGCCCGGGTCGCGCCGGATCCGGCCGACCAGCGAGTCGTCGACCCCGGCGGCGGCCAACGGGGTGGGCACGTCGACCAGCCGCACCCCCGGCGCGCCCGCCAGCAGCTCGGCCGCCCGGTCCGGGGACAGCGGTGCAGCGAACTCGGCGTTGATCGACAAACTGTGGCCGGTGAACACCGGGACCCGCACGCAGGTGCCGCTGACCGCGAGGTCGGGGATGCCGAGGATCTTGCGGCTCTCGTTGCGCAGTTTCTGGTCCTCGTCGGTCTCGCCGGAGCCGTCGTCGACCAGCGACCCGGCCAGCGCCACCACGTTGAACGCGATCGGCGCCACGTACTGGTTCGGCGCCGGGAACGCCACCGCGCCGCCGTCGTGCACCAACTTCTCGGCGCCGTCGGAGACCGCCCGGACCTGCTCGGCGAGTTCCTGGACGCCGGCCAGCCCACTGCCGGACACCGCCTGATACGTCGAGACCACCAGCCGCACCAGCTGCGCCTCGTCGTGCAGCACCTTGAGCACCGGCATCGCGGCCATCGTGGTGCAGTTCGGGTTGGCGATAATGCCCTTTTCCAGGCGCTTTCCGCGGACGTCGCGGTCGAAGTTGACCTCGGACACCACCAGCGGCACGTCGGGATCCTTACGCCACGCCGAGGAGTTGTCGATCACCGTCGCGCCGGCCGCGGCGAACCGCGGCGCCTGCGCGCGCGAGGTGGCCCCGCCGGCGGAGAACAACGCGATGTCCAGGCCGGTCGGGTCGGCGGTTTCGGTGTCTTCGACCTCGATCTCCTGGCCGCGGAAGGGCAGTTTGCGGCCCTGGGAGCGGGCCGAGGCGAAGAACCGCACCGTGTCGGCGGGGAAGTCGCGCTCCTCGAGCAGGGTGCGCATCACCTGGCCGACCTGGCCGGTGGCGCCCACCACACCGATCGCGACCATCAGCGGCCCGTCCCGGCGTAGACGGTGGCTTTCTCCTCACCGCCGAGGCCGAACGCGTCGTGCAGCGCGACCACGGCCTTGTCCAGGTCGGTGTCTCGGACCAGCACCGAGATGCGGATCTCGGAGGTGGAGATCAGGTCGATGTTGATCCCGGCATCCGCCAGCGCCTCGCAGAACGTGGCGGTCACGCCCGGGTGGCTGCGCATCCCGGCCCCGATCAGCGACACCTTGCCGATGTGGTCGTCGTAGAGCACCTCGGTGAAGCCGACCTCGTTCTTCAGCGACTCCAGCTTCGCCACCGCGGCCGGCCCGCTCTCCCGCGGGCAGGTGAAGGTGATGTCGGTTTTGCCGTCCTCGACCTTGGAGACGTTCTGCAACACCATGTCGATATTGATGTCGGCGTCGGCGGCGGCGCGGAACACCTTGGCCGCGTAGCCGGGCAGGTCGGGGATACCGACGACGGTGACCTTGGCTTCGCTCTTGTCGTGGGCGACGCCGGTCAGGATGGGGTCTTCCATGGGGATGTCCTCGATCGATCCGGAAACGATGGTGCCGGGCTTATCCGAGTACGACGACCGGACGTGCACCGGCAGGTGGTAGCGGCGGGCGTACTCCACGCAGCGCAGCATCAGCACCTTGGCGCCGCAGGCGGCCAGCTCGAGCATCTCCTCGAAGGTGACGGTGTCCAGCCGTTTCGCGTTCGGCACAATGCGCGGGTCGGCGCTGAAGATGCCGTCGACGTCGGTGTAGATCTCGCACACGTCGGCTTTCAGGGCCGCGGCCAGCGCCACCGCGGTGGTGTCCGAGCCGCCGCGACCCAGCGTGGTGACGTCCTTGCTGTCCTGGCTGACCCCCTGGAACCCGGCGACCAGCACCACCTGGCCGTCCTCCAGGGCGGCCTGCAGCCGACCCGGGGTGACCTCGATGATCTTGGCTTTGCCGTGCGCGCCGGTGGTGATCACCCCGGCCTGCGACCCGGTGAACGACCGCGCCTCCGACCCCAGCGATTCGATCGCCATCGCCACCAGTGCGTTGGAGATCCGCTCACCGGCGGTCAACAGCATGTCCAGTTCGCGAGCCGGTGGCGACGGGCACACCTGCTGCGCCAGCTCCAGCAGGTCGTCGGTGGTGTCGCCCATCGCCGAGCACACCACCACGACGTCGTTGCCCCGCTTCTTGGTCTCGACGATGCGTTCAGCGACCCGGCGGACCGCGTCGGCGTCTTGCACCGACGATCCGCCGTACTTCTGCACGACGAGTGCCACTGCCGTCCTTTCGGGGTGCTGGGAGTTCACCCGCATCGTCGGGGTCAAGTCACAGACAGGATACGGGGTCGGCACGTCCCGGTCCGACGCTGCTCGGCTCCGGTCCACGTCGGGGCGGGACGATCACATTCCCCGCAACGTGCCCGGTGCGCCTCTAGCCTTGCCACCGCGGTCACAGAGCTGCTCGGGAATGTGCCCGCACCGCCGCATCACGCCCCCGAACTTCAGCGAGCAAAACGGGTAATGCGCTACTCGTGTTGGCACCGTCGCTCGCTGAAACGATTGTGCATGAACATCCCGAATCGGGATAGCAGGGCAAATACCGAGGATCCATGTCGGACACTGCTACGGCTAGTTTGCGCGACCAGCTGCTGACACCACCACTGCGCGCCGGCGAGAAAGTCGCCGGGCTCGCGGTCGACAGCGGTTTGGGCCCGAAGACAGCCGATTTGAGTTCGTCTGCCGGGCGGGGTGTGCTCACCGGCGCATTCGCCGTGTTGGATGCGCTCGCTTGCACCGAGGGCGGGCTGGGACTGACCGCACTGGCCCGCGCGAGTGGGCTCGCGAAGTCCTCGGCGTATCGGCTCACCGAGCAACTCGTCGCTCTCGGCGCAGTGCAACGTGTCGAGCAGCGTTATTACGTGGGGCCCCGGCTCGCGCGCCTTGGGCAACGCTGGCTACCGGACCCGCAGCTGCGGGAGATCTCGCAGGCTTTCGTGCATGCCCTCGCGGTGCAGGCGCGCTGCGATCTGGCGGCGCTGGTAGTGCTGAACGGCGACCGAATGCGGGTGGTCAGCGCGACTGCCCGCCGGGGCTGCGGGTACTGCCCCGACGCGCTGGACCGGGACACGGCCGCCCGCACCGCCGCGGGACGCATCCTGCACGCCGCCCGGCGCGCTGATGCGGTGCCGCCTGGTTGCTGGACGCCGCTGGAATGGCAGCGGCTGCGGGACCACATCGCTGATCCGAGCGCGACGGTGACCGATCGGCAAGACGCCGTAGCGGGCGTTTGCTCCGTGTCGGCTCCGGTGTGGTACCCCAGCGGCGACTGTGCCGGCGCGGTCTTCGCGCTCGTGTATGCGACAACCTTGCCGCCGAACCTGCCCGATCTGGTGCTGGGTGCGGCCCACCGCATCGATGCCGCCCTGCGTTGGCGTCCCAGCCCGGTCCGCTGGTCGGACCAGGGGGTTGCCGTTGCCGGCAATGCGGGTATCGGGTAAAGCCACCGGGTCTTGCCGCGGTCCGCTAATCCGCCGATTTGCAGAGGGTTCGCACCGCGACGGTACGACCGCGAGCGACGGGAGCAGCCACCATGGCGAATGATGCACCCGACGCCCCGGCACCTCCGCCGCAGCCGGCCCCGCCGGCCGGTCCGGTCATCACCGCCGTGGGCGGGCGCGTTCTCATCACCGGCGCCGGATTCCTCCCCAACCACTCGGTCACCGTGCGCATAACCCGCGCCGGCGACGACATCGCCGACTACCTCACCTACACCACCGACGCCGACGGGCGGCTCTCCGCGACGCTTCCGCCGACCGCAGTCGCCGAAACCGCGCAGATCGCCGCGAGTGACCACCGGCCTGATCCGCATGGCGATCATGGGCTGCTGTGGAGCAACACGGTCACGGTTGCGGACGGTGCCTGATGCGGCCATCACGATGGCGTGACATTCCCCCGGTCCGCTCATCGGACCGCCCCCTTGACCAAATCCCGCGGCTTGGCGCGCAATAGCGCTGGGAAAGCCAATGGCCGTCGGCGGCAAGGCAGCTCGCCGAGGTCGATACGACCCAAGGTGAATCTCGGCCAGAACCGCATCGACAGGAGGAAACAATGTCGACCGTAATGCATAGTTCAATTGAGTCCGGAGTTCGCGCGATGAATGAGGCCTTAACCAGTCTCTCAACACATTTGACGAGCGTATCCGCGATACCTGAAAAGGACCTGTTGGCAATCATCAGGCGACCAGGATGGACAACCCCCGCCGAGCAAGCCTTAGTGGAGGCGATGGCAGCGGCGATTACGGAGCACGCACAGTACCTGAAGCGGGCCCATGAAGCCCTCATCGAAGGCGCGCTGGCGGTTGGCCAGACCGCTTAGCCTCGCGCGCGACTGACGGACCTAACACCCGATTACGGGCCCAGGATTCGCCAGTTGCAACGGGCCGGTCCGCTGAGCGGACCCGGTCGTAGACGTACCCGAAACCCGGCAATTTCAATACAGGCACCAAGTGCAGTGCGAATGCGCAACTGCGCCCGATTATGGCCCGCAGAATCCGGGTGCCACCGCCACGGTGCGGTTCACCGTCTGCACGAGCGTAAGGAGCCGGCGATGCCGCAGCGGCGCAAGAACATCTCGTTCAGCCAGCAGATCGCCATCGACCGTGCCGGAGACCCGTACGTGTACGGCGGAAACTGGAATCCGTTTAACCGGCGGCGGGGCACCGATTGCAGCGGATGTGTCGTAGACGAACTCGACGCCGCGATTAACGGCACCGCGATGGAATGGACCCGCCACGGGCTGAGCACCGAGAACTGGCGTGCCCCGGACATGGGTGGCAGCGCCGACCCCAACAACGGACCGTTCGGCACCGTCCAGGTGCCCAGCCCCGACCTGTTCCCGCCCGACGCGGCCGTCAAGATCGCGCTGCATCACGGCCCCGGCGGCGGGGTGAACTCGCACATGTGGTGCGCGGTGGACCAGCTCCAGGTGGAGACCAACGGCACCAGCGGAACGGTGCTGGGCCCCAACGCCCGCGATGTCACCGACACCAGCTACGCCAACAACTGGTGGTATCTGCCCGGACCGATCGTCGAGGACGGCACCCCCATCCCGCATCAGCCCAGCGCCATGAACCCGCCACCGCCGGCCGAGCCGCGCGACACCCTGTTCGCCGACGTGAGCGAATGGCAGGTGCCGGTCGATGATTCCTATGCCGCCGCCACCTACCCCGAAAACGGCCAGGACTGGCACTACCGGGTGTTGTCGATCCGCTGCAACGACGGCACCTATCAGGATCACCACTTCGCGCAGAACTACCAGTGGTGCGCCCAAGCGTGTGATGACGGGCGGTTGGCGTTCTTCATCGTCTACCTGTACTGGCGCGCCAACTGGCAGGACACCCTGGCCACGATGAAGCAGATGGTGCAGGCGCAGGGCGGTCCGCATCCCAAGATGGTGGCGATGATCGACCTGGAGTCCGGCGGCAACCCCGGCGGTGACCAGAGCACCGGCGTCAACGGCGTGTAC
Source organism: Mycobacterium talmoniae (assembly GCF_001854525.1). NCBI lineage: Bacteria > Bacillati > Actinomycetota > Actinomycetes > Mycobacteriales > Mycobacteriaceae > Mycobacterium > Mycobacterium talmoniae. The sequence continues at coordinate 7,939 of NZ_MLQM01000122.1, read as the reverse complement.
TACGGGCTGGCCAGCTGGCTGGGTGATGACCGGCGGGTGATCGGCTACGCCAATCTGTTCGACGAGCGGACCATGTGGCAGACCAAGCCCGAGCACATTCCGATGATCCTGGCGGGCTACGGCTCGAATCCCAACGACCCCAGCGTGTTTAAGATCGCCCCCCAGTACACCGACGGCGGCGGCTACGACGCCGAGCTGCCGCAAGGCGCGCCACCGTTCGGCCACTGCGACATGAACAGCGCCGACGGGCTCTCCCCCACCCAGTTGGCCACCGCGCTGGGTGTGGGTGACGTGGTGCACCCGCGGGTACTGACCCCGATGGTGACGGCGGCCGAAATCCTGGCCCCCGGCAACGGTCACGCGACCCAACCGGCTGCCGCGCCGCCGGCGACGCTGCCCGCGGCGGCGGTGCCGGTCGTGATGCCCGTCGAGGGCTACGTGGGCGACATGACTGGGCCGGGCGTCACCGATCAATGGGGCGTGACCAGCGCCGACCTGGGGGTGTCGATTGTGATGCCCAACGGCAAACTGATGTCGGTGTTCGGTGACACGTTCTCCGGCGATAGTGTGGGACAAGGCGATTGGCGCTCCCCGGTCGCCCTGATCGGCAGCGGCGACGCCGGCACGCGGATCGCCTACGAGTGCGCGGGCGGGGCTAACCCCAACCACGCGCAACAGCTGTGGCCGTATGTCCACGACAGCTACCCGTGGAACCAGGGCGGGATCAGCACCGTGATTCCCTCCGACGTGCTGGTGCTCGGCGGCACCATGTATCTGCACGGCATCGTCAACCGGGGCTTCCCCAACGTGATCTGGACCGGGATCTGGTCCTCCACCGACAACGGCGTCAGCTGGCAGCCGATGGGGCCCAAGGCAACGTTCGCGGCCTGCTTGCACCATGGCTACGCGCAGCTGTGGTCGTGGGACTACGACCCCGACGACGGGTGGGTGTACATCGTGTCCACCGGATTCCAGCGCGACAAGGGCATCATCCTGCGACGCGTGCGTCCCGCCGACATCGGCGACATGACCAAGTACTCGGGCTGGGGCTGGGCCAATAACCAGTGGGCGTGGGACAACGAACCCACCCCCATCACACCCCCGTCCGAAACCTGGGGTGAGCTGACCCTGCGTCGGCTCGCCGCGGGCAAGTGGATCCTGGGCGGGTTCCTGTCGTCGGGATACGCGTTGGGATACCGCACCATTGAGTCACCGATCGCCGATCTGTACGACGCCGAGGTCCAGACGCCGGTGACCGGGACCTCCTGGGACGCCCAGGATCTGGCGAACAGTCAGGTCGCCCAGCTCTACGGCGGCTATGTGCTGCCCGGTTCGCAACTGGACGTGACCGGCGGGGTCGGCCTGGTCGTTTCCCAATGGGACACCGACACCGGCTGGCCCTACCGCGCCATGCAGTTCAAGGTGACGCTCAACGACACGACAGCGCCCGCTGCGGCGGCCGAGCAGCCGGTGGCGGCCGCACCGAAGGCGGTGCGTACTCCGCCGGTGCGGCGCCGCGGGCCGGTCGCCGCGCAGCCGCGCCGCAAGACGCCACAGCCGGTTCGCTGACGGGGTGCCACCATGGCTGAGGTCACCTGGAAACCCGAGCCGGACCAGCACGACTATCCGGCAGCGGCGAACTATCTCGCCTTGCTGGCGGCTGCCGAGCAGATCAGCGCGATCGTGTCCGCGCTGCAGGCGGCGCCGATCACGCACCAGAAGGCCAAGGATCTGCTGCGCGCGGCGCGCCTGCCGCTGCTGCCGAAGGACAACGCGCACGTGCACTCCGATCTTGCCAAGATCGCCAAGGGCACACCGCTCTCGCCGATCCTGGCGGTGCGCGGGGACCTCGGCACCGGGGTGGCGTTGCAGATCGCCGACGGCTATCACCGGGTGTGCGCGAGCTACTACACCGACGAAAACACCGACATTCCCGTCAAGCTCGTATCGGTCCCGCGGTAAGGACAACGCGATGACGACGGGACTTGGCGCGATCGAACACATCGTGGTGCTCATGCTGGAAAACCGCTCGTTCGATCACATGCTGGGCTACCTCTACCACGACACCGGCAACACCTCCCCGGCCGGTGATGCCTTCGAAGGGCTCACCGGAACCGAAAGCTGCCCGGACAACAACGGGACCGCGGTGCCGGTCTTCCCGATCACCCCCGAGACCGCCAACGCCTATTTCATGCCCGGCGCCGACCCCGGGGAGGGTTACGTCGCCACCAACCTGCAGCTGTTCGGTACCGCGAGCCCCGCCAACGGCACGGCACCAACCATGTCCGGATTCGTCACCGACTTCGCGAACGCTCTGGTGGCGCATGGCGGTCCGGGCTGGTACGTGGTGCCGGGCACCACCGCGGACATGATCATGGGCTGTTACACCCCGGCGGCCCTGCCGGTACTCAGTGCGCTGGCCCGCGGTTACGCGGTGTGCGACCACTGGTACGGGTCCGCGCCGACCGAGACCATGCCCAACCGGGCGTTCGCCAACGCCGGCACCAGCCAGGGGCACCTCGACGATGTCACCAAGTCGTTCACCGTACCGAGCATCTTCGGGCTCTGCGGTCAGCACGACGTGTCCTGGAAGATCTACGGCTACAACCGTGAACCGTTGACCCGGCTCAACTTTCCCGACACCGCCAACGCCCCCGACAGCAACATCGGCCTGTTCACCGATTTTCAAAACGACTGTGCCGCCGGCACCCTGCCGGCGTACTCGTTCCTGGAACCGAGCTGGAACTCCACCGGCAACAGCCAGCACCCCAACTACAACGTCGCCGCCGGGGAACAACTGATCCTGGATACCTACCGCGCCGTCGCGGGCGGACCCGGCTGGCCCGGCACATTGCTGATCGTCACCTACGACGAGCACGGTGGCTGCTACGACCACGTGCCCCCACCGACCGGCGCCACCCCACCCGATGACACGGTGGGTGAATACGGTTTCGACTTCACCCGCTTCGGGCCGCGGGTGCCCACCGTGCTGGTGAGCCCGCTGATCGCGCCCGGCACGGTGTTCCGTGTCCCCGATAGCGCGACCCCGCTCGATCACACCAGCATCCTGGCGACCGTCGAACACCGGTGGTCACTGCCCGCCCTGACCCGACGCGACGCCGCGGCCGAAGACGTCGGCGCGGTCCTCACGCTGGACTCGCCCCGCACCGACGATCCGTTAGCCGGGGTGAGCGCACCGCAACCGCCGGCGACCCCGGGTGCGTTGGCCGCGCAACCGGCGCACCTGGACCAAATCCGCGACGAACTCGAGAATCGGCCGCTGCCCACGCCGCCGACCCGATCCACCGTTACGCCACAAGAAACAGGTGGTGCGCTACGCGTGCCCCCGCGACCCACCCGCCCTACCGTCGACGCATCGGGAAGCTCGACATCACCATAGGGGTGAACAATGACGGCTGTACGTGAGCGCAAGGGCACCCAACGCAAAGGATCCGCTAGCGACCTGAGCCATGTGCGCGGTTACGGCTGGCGGCCGCAGCTGCCGGATGCACGGGACAAGGTGTACGCCACCCGACTCGGGGCCCCGCCTCCCCCCGAGTGTGACCTGCGTCCGTCGATGCCGCCCGTCTATGACCAGGGCCAGCTCGGAGCCTGCACCGGCAACGCGATCGCGGCCGCGATGGAGTATGAGCGAGACCGCCAGGGTCTCAGCGATTTTCTCCCGTCGCGGTTATTCATCTATTACAACGAACGCGCCCTGGAAGGCACCGTCTCTAGCGATTCCGGCGGCGTGATCAGGGACGGAATCAAGGTGGTAAACACCGCGGGTGTGTGCCCAGAATCGGTGTGGCCCTATGACATCGGCATGTTCGCCGTAAAGCCGGCGAAACGCTGCTATGTCGCCGCGGCCGCTGACCGGGCGGTTCAGTACCTGGCGGTTCAGACTCTGGGGGACTTGAAGGACGCGATCTCGTCGAACCTGTCGGTGGTGTTCGGGTTCACCGTGTACGAAAGCTTCGAGTCCGCGACCGTCGCGCAAACCGGTGTGGTGCCGTTGCCCCAGCCCGGCGAAACCACGGTCGGCGGTCACGCCGTCGTCGCCGTCGGCTACTCGGATCCGCAAAACCACCTCATCGTGCGCAACTCGTGGGGGCCGCTCTGGGGTGACGGCGGCTACTTCTACCTGCCCTACCAGTATCTGACCGGGGCCCAGGTCAGTTCGGATACCTCGCCGGTCGACGGCGCGTATCTGGCCCGGGACTTCTGGGCAATTGAGTTGGTCTCGTCCTAACGCGGGAATCGCCCCCGGCGGACGGCGATCACTCGGAGGGCTGGGGCTGGTGCGCGGCCACGGCGTGCTCGTAGTCGAGGCGTGCGGAGAACTTCGCGATCTCGTAGGCGTTGGTGTAGACGGCCAGCGTGTTGTTTTGCGCCTTGAAGCCGGGGTGCTGCTGCGCTTGGCCCAACGTGATGCCGGTCCCTTCCCCCGACGAGGACCAGTTGGTGGAGCCCTCGAACGCGACGACGCCGTCTAGCACGCCGCCCTTGGTGTGGCTGATCTGGTGGGTGTCGGACTCGCCGACGGCGAAGTCGGCCGCGAATGCGGCGGCGTCCGCGGTCGCGTCGGAGGCCAAGATCTTCTTCTCGGCGACACCGCCCGCCTGCGATCTGTCCAGGGTGACCTGCACCATCACCGTCGGGTCCTGGGCGAGGCCGAACAAGAGCTGGTTGAGCTGCGCGTCGTCATAGCCAAACATGTTCATCTTCACGCTCAGCTTGACCCGGCTGAACAAATGCATCAGCACCCCGTGCACGTCGTCCCGGCCGACGTAGAAGACCCGAAAGTCCGGGCTGGCGGTCGGACCGAACGCGCCTTCGCGGGTGTATTGCGCGAGGTCGTCGAGGGTGAAGGTCTGCAACGTGGGATCGGGCGCAGTGGGCCCCGGTGTCGTCATCTCCGCACCTCTCGAACTCCAGCCGCATCGAGTTAGTTGTGCGACCCAGCGAGTTCCATTACCGGCTGATCGGCCGAGGTAGGCAAGATCGCGGTCCGCTCAGCGGACCGACAACGGCCTTCGTCCCCCGACAGCGGCGCGGCCTGCGGTTTTCGTCGCGGCGCCGCACACGGTACAGTGTTTGACGTGCAGCGGGTGCTCCTCCTCGGACGCCGCGACGGGGCCTGACCCAGACCGGCCTCCCGTCGCGGGTGTTCGCGATGCGCCGGTCTGAGGTCCATCTGCAAACCCGGAGCAATCATCGTGACAAGCTTTTCTCGGCCTGAGGCCGATTTCCCCGACGTCTTCTCGTCGGGCCGCACCATCACCCAACCCGCCGGCCCGGCCAACCCCGGCCAGCCCTCATGGAACCCGCAGCGCGGCTCGTCGATGCCGGTCAACCGGTACCGCAGCTTCGCCGATGAAGTCGAACCGATTCGCCTGCCCGACCGCACCTGGCCCGACACGGTGATCGAGCGGGCACCGCTGTGGTGCGCGGTGGACCTGCGCGACGGCAACCAGGCGCTGATCGACCCGATGAGCCCGGCCCGCAAGCGGCGCATGTTCGACCTGCTGGTCAAGATGGGTTACAAGGAGATCGAGGTCGGGTTCCCGTCGGCCAGCCAGACCGACTACGACTTCGTCCGCGAAATCATCGAGGCCGATGCGATCCCGCCCGACGTCACCATTCAGGTGTTGACCCAGTGCCGCGACGAGCTGATCGAGCGCACCTTCGAGGCGTGCCGGGGTGCGCACCAGGTGATCGTGCACTTCTACAACTCGACGTCGATCCTGCAGCGCCGGGTGGTGTTCAAAGCCGACCGGGCCGCCGTGCAGCAGATCGCGGTGCAAGGCGCCCGCAAATGCGTCGAGGAGGCCGCCAAGTATCCGGGCACCCAGTGGCGCTTCGAGTACTCCCCGGAGTCCTACACCGGCACCGAACTCGAATACGCCAAGCAGGTGTGCGACGCCGTCGGCGACGTCATCGCGCCCACCCCGGAGAACCCGATCATCTTCAACCTGCCGGCGACGGTGGAGATGGCCACCCCCAACGTGTACGCCGACTCGATCGAGTGGATGAGCCGTAACCTCAAGCGGCGCGACTCGGTCATCTTGAGCCTGCACCCGCACAACGACCGCGGCACCGCGGTCGCGGCCGCCGAGCTGGGGTATCAGGCCGGCGCGGATCGGATCGAGGGCTGTCTGTTCGGCAACGGGGAGCGCACCGGCAACGTCTGCCTGGTGACGTTGGGACTCAACCTGTTCTCCCGCGGCGTGGACCCGCAGATCGACTTCGCCAACATCGACGAGATCCGGCGCACCGTGGAGTACTGCAACCAGCTGCGGGTGCCCGAGCGGCATCCCTACGGCGGCGACCTGGTGTACACCGCGTTCTCCGGCAGCCACCAGGACGCGATCAACAAGGGCCTGGACGCCATGAAGATCGACGCCGACGCCGCCGATTCCGACGTCGACGACATGCTCTGGCAGGTCCCCTACCTGCCGATCGACCCCAAGGACGTCGGGCGCACCTACGAGGCGGTGATCCGGGTCAACTCGCAGTCCGGCAAGGGCGGGGTGGCCTACATCATGAAGGCCGATCACGGCCTGGTGTTGCCGCGCCGGCTGCAGATCGAGTTTTCCCAGGTGATCCAGAAGATCACCGACGGGGAGGGCGGCGAGGTCGCGCCCAAGGAGATGTGGGACGCGTTCGCCGAGGAGTACCTGGCGCCGGTGCGCCCGCTGGAGCGGATGCGCCAACGGGTGATCGCCGCCGAGGTCGACGGCGGCACCGACCGCATCGAGGCCGTAGTCAAGATCGACGGGATCGAAACCGAGATCGGCGGGGTCGGCAACGGCCCGTTGGCGGCGTTCGTCGACGCGCTGAGCCAGGTCGGGATCCACGTCAACGTCCTGAACTACTCCGAGCACGCGATGAGCGCCGGGGAAGAGGCGCAGGCCGCGGCCTACGTGGAGGCCTCCATCAGCGGGCCGATCGCGAGCGCGGCGGAGCCGGGCGAAGCGGGTCGGCCCGATGGGCAGGGCCGGACGGTGTGGGGGGTGGGGATCGCGACGTCGATCACCACGGCGTCGCTGCGGGCGGTGGTCTCCGCGGTCAACCGCGCGGCGCGCGGCTGACGTCGCCCTGGGGTGTGGCCGCCGGCGCGGCGAAGTGCGCCGCCACCGCGGCGGTGATCTCCAGGAACCGCCGGCGCGTCCCCCGCCGCAGCTGGTCCAGGTCGACTCCGCTGGCGGCGGCGAGGTGCGGGTCATACGGCAGCACGAACACCCGGTCGGCGCCCACCCGCCGGGCGAACACCTCGGCCAGGGTGCGGGTGGTGGCGCTGTCGGCGCGCCCGGTCACGTCGTTGAGGACGACGACAGTGCGGGCGAGCAGCTCGCTGTGGCGCGACTCGGCGAGCCAGTCCATCACCTTGCCGGTGGCTTGCGCACTGTCATGGGTGCCGGCCGAGACCAGGACCAGCGAGTCCGCGGTGTCGAGCAGACCCTTGACCACCGGATGCTCGACGTTGGTCCCGGAGTCGGTGACCAGCACCGAGTAGAACCGCCGCAGAACCTCATGGGCGGCCAGATACGTCTTGGCGTCGAGCAGTTTCCGGTCGCTGACGTTGCGGTTGGCGGCCAGCACATCCAGGCCGGAGGCCGAGCTTTGTCCGATGTGGGCGCGCACGTCGGCGTAGCGCTCGATGCGGGTGTCGGTCAGCACCTCGCGGTAGGAGGACGTCGCCGACGGATCGATCCGCTCCCCCAGGTTGGCCCCGATGTCGGGGTTGCCGTCGATGGCCACCACCTTGTGGTGCAGCCGCGCGAACGTCGAACCCACCCCGATCGCGGTGGAGGTCTTGCCGGCCCCGCCTTTGCCACCGAGCACCACCACCGAGTGGGTGCCGGGTAGCGCGCTGTCGACCGCGGCGTTGAGCTCGCGAACCCGGCGTTCGTCGGCCGAGGGACCCAAGGTGACC